>NZ_JALHPM010000010.1:0-70207 GCF_022842525.1 Luteitalea sp. | reverse complement strand
GGTCTGGCCCGCATCGCCGACACGCCAGAGGCGTTCGCCGCGGCGCTGGACGCCGCCCTCGCCGAGGGACGCGGTGGCGTGACCTCGGGCGTCCACGCGCCACCGCGCAGCGCGGCGCACCTCGCGCGCGCCGACGCCATGTTGGCGGGCATGTCGTGGGACCGCACGTGGCAGCGCATGCAGACGCTGATCGACGCCGTGACTCGCGAGGCGTCGCGCGCGTCGCAGGGCCGGGCCACCACGTCGGCTCCCGTCGGCACCGTCGCCGCCGGCCCGACCGCCTGAGGGGGACGACATGGCGTTCGACTACCTGATTGTCGGGGCGGGGTTCGCGGGCAGCGTCCTCGCCGAGCGCTTGGCACGAATCGATGGGCAGCGCGTGCTGCTGATCGACAAGCGGCCGCACATCGCGGGCAACGCCTACGATCATCACGACGAGGCCGGCGTGCTGGTGCATCGCTACGGGCCCCACATCTTCCATACGAACTCCCGGGAGGTGTTCGACTATCTGGGCCAGTTCACCGAGTGGCGTCCGTATCAGCACCGGGTCAAGGCGTCGGTCGACGGGCAGTTGCTCCCCATCCCGATCAATCTCGACACCGTCAATGGTCTCTACGGGTTGTCACTGACCGCACAGGAGGTCGAGGGCTTCTTCAACGCGGCCGCCGAGCCGTGCGATCGGGTGCGGACGTCCGAGGACGTGATCGTCAGCCGTGTCGGCCGGGAACTGTACGAGAAGTTCTTCAGGAACTACACCCGCAAGCAGTGGGGCATGGATCCGTCCGAGCTCGACGCACAGGTGACGGCGCGCGTGCCGGTCCGGACCAACCGCGACGACCGCTACTTCACCGACACCTATCAGGCGATGCCGCGGCGCGGCTATACCCGGATGTTCGAGCGCATGCTCGATCACCCCAACATCAAGGTGATGCTCAACACGTCGTTTGCCGAGATCCGCGACGAGGTGGCATACGACTCGCTCGTCTACACCGGTCCCATCGATGAATACTTCGGCTACTGCTACGGCAGGTTGCCGTACCGGTCGCTGCAGTTCGTGTTCGAGACGTTCGACGCCCCACAGGTGCAGCCGGTGGCGGTGATCAACTACCCGAACGATCAGGCGTATACCCGCATCACCGAGTTCAAGCACCTGACCGGCCAGGTGCATCACAAGAGCACGGTCGTGTACGAGTTCCCGCAGGCCGACGGCGATCCGTACTATCCGGTGCCTCGGCCGGAGAACGCCACGCTCTATCAGCGCGACAAGGCACTGGCAGACGCGACGCCCGACGTGCACTTCGTGGGCCGTCTGGGGACCTACCGGTACTACAACATGGATCAGGTCACAGCGCAGGCCCTGACCGTGTTCTCGACACTGACGGGGCGCGCGCGCCGCGATCGCGCTGTGGCCGCCGCCCCGGTGGACGAGGTCACGCCGGCGCGGTGACGGGGGAGAGGTCGGCGGGGACCTTCCGTCCGAACACGCGACGCAGCACCGTCGTCGCCGCCCAGAACCCGCACATGCCGTGGACGCCGCCTCCCGGCGGCGTCGAGCTCGAGCAGAGGAACAGCCTCGGGTTGGATGTCGTGTAGGGGTTCCAGCGGACGGTCGGTCGCATCAGGAACTGGCGCAGGGTGTTGGCGCCGCCGCCGATGTCGCCACCGATCATGTTGGCGTTGCGGGCCTCGATGGCACTCGGCGTCAACGTGTGTCGGGCCAGGATCGTGTCGCGGAATCCTGGGGCAAACCGCTCGATCTGCTGTTCGATGCGCGCCGTCATGTCGACGTCGGCGCCATGCGGCACGTGACAGTAGGCCCAGCCCGTGTGCCGAGACACTGGAGCGCGGGACGCATCGACGTGGCTCTGCTGCGCCAGCAGCACGAACGGCCGCGCGGACACGACGCCCCGGTTGGCCTCGTCCTCGGCGGCGGCGATCTCGTCCGCCGTGCCGCCCAGATGCACGGTGGCCGCGTCACCGCACAGCGAATTGCGCCAGGGAATGCGCTCAGACAGGGCGTAGTCGATCTTGAAGACGCCCGGGCCGTGCCGAAAGCGCTGCAGCTGTCGCCGATAGCCGGCGGAGAGACTGTCGCCCGCGAGCTCCAGCACCTGTCGGGGCGTCAGGTCGAACAGCACCGCCCGCGACGGTGGCAGCGACTCGAGGGCGCGCACGGTCACGCCGGTGTGGATGGTGCAGCCGGCCGCCGTGGCCAGTGCGCCCAAGGCATCGACGATCGACTGGGAGCCCCCGCGCGCGCAGGGCCAGTCGAAGGCATGGCCGGCGATGGCCAGCACCAGGCCGAACGACGCCGATCCCGGTGCCGTCAGCGGCAGGACGGAGTGCGCGGCGCTCCCGGCAAAGAGCGCGCGAGCCGGCGCGTCCTCGAAGCGTTGCTCGAATCGCCGACTCGATTGCAGGCCAAGCAGCCCGAATCGCGCCATCAGGATCGGGTTCGGTGGTACCCGGACCGGACGCAGCACGTTGGCGAAGAACTCACCGTGGTGCGCCACGAACGGCGCGACCGCACGTCGCCAGGCGGCCCCGTCCTTCCCGAGCGACGCGTCGGTCTCGGCCAGGGAACGCGACAGGAGTGCCACCCGTCCGTCGTCCAGCGGGTGGGCGAGCGGATAACGGGAGGGCGCCCAGTCGACACCGTGCCGCGTCAGGTCGAGACGCTGGAAGATGGGCGAGGCGAGCGCCATCGGGTGGATGGCGGCGCACACGTCATGTCGGTAGCCCGGCAAGGTCAACGCCTCGGTACGACAGCCGCCGCCGATCGAGGTCCTGGCTTCGAGGACATGGACGTTGAGGCCGGCGCGCGCCAGGACGATGGCCGCGGTCAGTCCGTTGGGGCCGGCTCCGACAATGGCCACATCGATGGCGGGCGTCACGCGTGCCGCTGACCGCGCCACCAGTGCCATCCCATGCTGGCAAGGTCCTGCAGCACCCACACCGCGAAGGCCACCCTGCCGACGATCGGCCGGCGGGATCCTCTGGTGGCACCCCGATTCCCGGCCGGCGCGAAGAGGTTGCCATCGGTCGGTGGTTGATGCCCCATGAGGTGGAACGTCGTCAGGGCGTGCCGCAGCAGGCGTTCGCTGGTCCGCGGGAACAGCCAGTGCAGGGCCAGACCCGCGTGGACGTAGCGGGGCACGTACCGTTCGCGGCGTGGCCGGGCGGCCACATCGGCTATCGCGCGCGCCACACGCTCGGGTGGTTGCACCGGCTGCATGGCGTAGGAGCGTCGGCCGACGGCATTGGCGCCTTCCTCGAAGTGGGGGGTGTCCACCGCATAGGGAAGGACCGTACAGATGTGGACGTCGCGATGGTCCGCCATGTCGGACCGCAGCGCTTCGGACAGTCCACGCAGACCGAACTTGCTGATCGCGTAGGACGGCACGAACGCCTGACCGACCTGGCTGAGCAGCGACCCGACATTGATCATGGTGCCCCGGCCCTGCTGCCGAAACAGTGGCATCACCAGGCGCGCGGCGTACATCGGCCCAAGCAGATTGACCTCGAGCACCTGACGATGCGCGTCGAAGTCCCCTTCATCGAGGCGCCCGAACATCGTCGTGCCGGCGTTGTTGACCCAGATGTCGATGCGCCCGAAGCGATCGAGCGTCCGCGCGACCAGGCGTTCGAGATCGGACCGCCGGGTGACGTCGGTGGCCACGATCAGGGTGTCGCCGGCATGTGGTGCACAGAGCCGTGCTGTCTCGTTCAGGGCGTCCAGGCGCCTCGCGGCGAGCACGAGCCGCGCTCCGCGCCGGGCGAATTCGACGGCGGTCGCGCGTCCGATGCCACTGCTGGCACCCGTGAGCACCACGACGGCGTTGCGGAGGTCTTGTGACGGTCCCATGTCTGCGATATTGCAAGGGACGCGCCGAGTGTCGAAACCGCGTGCCGGTTCAGTGCGGGGGGATGCCCTGCGGGACCGGACGCGGCACGGTCCCGTGATCGGACGCCGTGCCTTGCCTCGAGCCTGACGGTCTGAATCGCTTCACGTCGTTCTGCATGGATGCACCTCTCGTGGCCTCTCACCCGGTGACGCGCTCGGGGCGCACCCGGGTCGCCGCGCGAGTGAGCACGGCCACCAGTTCGTCGACCTCGCAGCTGTCGGCCACCAGCGCCGCCGGCATCGCCTGACCGTCCGGGTCGGACGTGTCGCAGCCGCCCACGACGATCACCGGCAGCGACTCGCCGCCGGCAATCGACTGCAGGCGGCGTGCGAGATGCCGTCCGCCGTCCTCACCCGGCAGGTGAACGGCGACCACGACATCGACATGACCGACCTCCGCCAGCCCGCAGGCCTCGTCGTCAGAGGACGCCTCGACAACCTGCAGCCCACGTTCGCGGAGTTGCCCGGCCAGCCGTACACGACTCTCTGTCTGCTGGGCCACCAGAAGGGTCACGGGTTGTGTCATGGTGTCGTCAGGCTCCACGGCAGTGTTTCGGCGGTGAACACGCCACTGCCTTGCAACATGCCGGCCGCCCGCGTCGCTACGCCCAGGTGCGTCATCTGGTGCGCTGTCGCGCTCGTGCCCTGGCGGCGGCATTCGTGCATGTCGACCAGCATGAGCGAGCCACGGCGGTCGGTGCGTGATGGCGGCGACCTCGAACTCTGGGGCGGCGTCGAGTGCACGGTCAACCGTGTCGGCGACGTCTACTTCGATCAGCTCGAGCGCAGCGGCCACGCCACGCGGATGAGCGACCTGGCCGTCTTCGCGGGGCTCGGCATCCGCGCCATTCGCTATCCCGTGCTCTGGGAGCGCGTCGCCCCGGAAGGCCCTGCCCTGGCCGACTGGTCGTGGGCGGACGAGCGTCTCCAGCGGTTGCGCGAACTCGACGTCAGGGTCATCGCCGGGCTGACGCATCACGGCAGCGGGCCGAGGCACACCAGCCTCGTCGATCCCTCGTTCGCCACCGGACTGGCCGACTACGCGCGGTCGGTGGCCGAGCGGTATCCGTGGATCGAGGCGTACACGCCGGTCAACGAACCGCTGACGACGGCGCGCTTCAGCGGGCTCTATGGACTGTGGTACCCGCATGGCCGCGACGACGCGACGTTCGCGCGGGCGCTCGTGAACCAGTGCCGCGCCGTGGTCCTCGCCATGCGCGCCATCCGCGAGGTCAATCCACACGCGCGGCTGATTCAGACAGAAGATCTCGGTCGGACGTACGGAACGCCGGCGGTCGCGTCCATGGTCGAGTTCTACAATCACCGCCGCTGGCTGTCGCTCGACCTGCTGTGCGGCCGGGTGACGCCCGACCATCCGCTCTACGACGCCCTGCTCGACTGGGGCATCGGCGAGGTGGAACTGGCCTGGCATGCGGAACATCACTGCGAACCGGACCTGATCGGCGTCAACCACTACGCCAGCAGTGATCGCTACCTCGACGATGCCGTGCACCTGCACGAGGGCCGCCCTCGCGGCGAGACGCCCGACGGCGTTGCTTTCATCGATACGGAAGCCGTGCGTGGCTGCCTGGAGTGCGCGGTGGACGTCGGTGGCGTGCTCCGCGACGCCTGGGATCGCTATGGGCGCCCCGTCGCGATCACCGAGGCGCATCTCGGGGCGACGCGCGAGGAACAGTTGCGGTGGCTCAAGGAGTTCTGGGACAGCGCCTCGACCCTGCGCGCCGAGGGTGTGGACGTGCGCGCCGTGACGGTGTGGTCGTTGCTGGGGTCCTTCGACTGGAATGCCCTGGTCACGGCCGCCGGGACCTTCTACGAGCCGGGGCCCCTCGACGTGCGCAGTCGTGTGCCGCGGCGCACCGCTCTCGCCTACCTGATGCGCGACCTCTCGGCAGGTCGCACGCGGCAGGACGATCCCCTGTTGGCCCTGCCTGGGTGGTGGCGTCGGCCCGACCGTGTGGACCGGCCGGCCATGCAGGGGCGGTCCGCGTCGCCCCCCCCGGCGGGGCCCGGCGTGGACATGGAGGATCGTGCCCTCCGGCCGCTCGTCATTCTGGGCGCCACGGGGACGCTGGGGCAGGCGTTCGCGCGCGCCTGTGATGTCCGCGGGATTCCGTACCACTTCCTCGCGCGCAGCGACGTGGACCTGGAGGATGCCGAGTCGATCGATCGCGCGCTGTCGCGCCACCGTCCCTGGGCGGTGATCAACGCGGCCGGGTACGTACGCGTGGACGAGGCGGAGCACGATGTCGAGGCGTGCATGCTGACCAACGCCGTCGCACCGGGCGTGCTGGCTGCCGCCTGCAGTCGCGGCGACGTGCGACTGGTGTGCGTCTCGTCGGATCTCGTGTTCGATGGCGCGCACGAGTCGCTGCACCTGCCCTATGTCGAGAGCGATCCCGTGTCCCCCCTCAATGTCTATGGCCGCAGCAAGGCCGACATGGAGGCGCGCGTCCTGCACGTGCTGCCCGAAGCCCTCGTCGTGCGGACGGCGGCGTTCTTCGGGCCGTGGGATGCTCACAACTTCCTGACGCGCACGCTCGCGTCCCTCGGCGCCGGACAGCCGGTCCGCGCCGCACTCGACGAGACCGTGTCGCCCACCTACGTCGTGGACCTGGTCAACGTGACCCTCGATCTGCTGATCGATCGGGAGAAGGGCATCTGGCACCTGGCCAACGGCGGCAGCGTGACCTGGGCCGCGCTGGCGCAGCGCGCCGCGCACCTGGCCGGCCTGCCCGGTTCCCTCATCGAACCGGTGCCGTCACATGCCTTCGGTCACGCCGCTCGGCGTCCGCGCTACTCGACCCTTGGTAGCGAGCGGGGGCTCCTCATGCCACCGCTGGACGACGCCCTGGCGCGCTATCTTCACGACGTGCGCGCGAGGCACAGCGCAGCCGATGACCGGTCGCGGTCCCGACAGATGCTGCAGCCACCGGCCACGCTCGTCTACTCGTAGGCCTGCCTGTCGGACGTCATGAGAAGCGAGGTCGCGGGAGCACCGGAGGCGTCTATACTCTGGGCGCCATGTCGAGACACGACGCTCCGTCCTCAGCGACCATGCGCGCAAGGCGGTCACGGTGAGTGGGGCCCCTCAGCAGGTCGTGCTCAGTTGGAGCGGCGGCAAGGACAGCGCGCTGGCCCTGGCGGCCCTCCGTCGGGATCCGGCGATCGAGGTGGTCGCCCTGATGACGAGTGTGACCCGCGAATACGAACGCATCAGCATCCACGGGGTGCGGCGGTCGCTGCTCCACGCGCAGGCGGCCGCCATCGGGCTGCCGCTGATCGAGCTGGCCCTCGAGCCGCAGTGCTCCAACGACGACTACGAGGCTGCGTTCATGGACGCGGCTGGTCGTGCGCGAGTGCTGCATCCCCACGCGACCACGATCGCGTTCGGTGACCTCTTTCTCGAGGACGTCCGCGCCTACCGCGAGGCCCTGCTGCGTCGCGCCGGCCTGACGGGGCTGTACCCCCTGTGGGGGCAGGGCACGCGAGCCCTGGCCCACGAATTCGTGGCCAGCGGCTTCGTCGCACACCTCGTCTGTGTGGATACCACGCAACTCGACGCCGCGTTCGCCGGTCGCACGTTCGACGAGCGCCTGCTCGCCGAGATGCCACTGGGCGTCGACCCGTGTGGCGAACGCGGCGAGTTCCACACCTTCGTCTCGGCGGGACCGATCCTGGCGGCGCCGCTCGACGTTGTCTGCGGCGACGTGGTGCTACGCGACGGCCGCTTTGCCTACGGCGATCTGCTGCCGCGCACCTGACAGGCCGCCTTCCCGTTGCCCGCGCGTCGGTGGTACCCTGCGCCGCGTCAGCCCTCCCTGACTCGTTCGCACACCGCGGCGGTTGACCCGCCCACGGCGTGTTGGCCACGCGATGCGCGAACGCTTGCGACGATACAGGCTCGTGGAGGAGGTGTCTCGTGGTGCGGTCGGCCGTGCTCGTCCTGACGTGCGCCTGCAGCGCGGCGCTGGTCGCGTCGCAGACGCCGTTGCCAGCCGTGGGGCCACCCCGCGATAGCCGGCCCGCGGCCTCCGAGGCATCAGCGGCAGGTGACGCCCGCGTGTTCGGCCGGGTGGTCGACGCCGAGACCTCGCGTCCGTTGCGAGGCGCATTCGTGCTGGCCGTGCGGCAGCGCCTGCCGGACGGCACCGCCATCGCCGAACGCCAGGACACGCTCCCGCCGGCAGCCACGCGCACGGACGCCGACGGCCGCTTCGCGCTCGGCGCGCTCGTGCCCGGCGAGTACACCATCGTCGTGCGGCGCTCCGGGTACGTCCAGCAGCAGCTCGGGCAAGCCTCCCCGAGCACGCCGCCTCGACAACTCGTCGTCGGGCCCGGGGCCGTCGCTGGTCCCTTCGAGTTCGCGCTGATGCGGAGCGCCGTGATCAGCGGCCGCGTCCTCGACGCCCACGGTGCCCCCGCGGAGCACGTCACGGTGCGGGCCGGACGACGCCGCGTCGTCCTCGGTGTGTCGCGTCTCGTGCCTGGGGCGCAGGCCACCACCGATGACCTCGGCGAGTTCCGTATCTTCGGGCTGGCGCCCGGCAGCTACGTGCTCGCCGCCGTGCCTCAGGGCGCATCCGACCCTCCTGGCACATTCGCCGACAGACCGCATCGTGCACTCGTCCCCACGTTCGCGCCATCGGCGACGTTCCTCCACGAGGCGCAGGCGATCCGCGTCGGGCCGGGCGAGGAGGCCGAGGCCCACATCCATCTGATCGAAGAAGCCGTCGCCACCATCGAGGGCCGCGTCGTCGACAGTCGCGGCGCTGCGGTGTCGGAGGGCTTCGTTGGGCTGCAGCCTCGCGGCGGCTGGGGTGTGGCCACGGGCGAGACCACCCAGGTCAAGGCCGATGGCACGTTCGTCATCTCGGGTGTGGCGCCGGGGGCCTACACCCTCACGCTGTCACCCCGCATCGGCCCCGGCACGCCGGACGAGCGCGCGGCGCAGCTGGCGCGCAGTGAGATCGGGACGCTGGACGTCGATGTCGGTGGCGACCTCGCTGGGCTCGTGCTGCGGACGCAGCCCGGGGCCATTGTGCGCGGACGACTCATCGTCGACGGCGATCCCTCGCCGCTACGCGGCCGCGACGTGCGCGTGCAGGCGACAGCGACCAGCACTCCGGGCACATGGACTGGACAGGCGCGCGTGCGGCCAGACCTGACCTTCGAGCTTGTCGGCGTGCGTGGGTCCGCAGTGCTGCGCATCGGCAACGCCCCGACCGGATGGTGGACGCGCGCGGTACGCGTCGGTCGACTGGATGTCACCGATGGACATGACTTCGGCGTTGCGCGCACGATCGCCGACGTCGAGCTCGTCGTGAGCACGAGACCGAGTGGCCTCCGCGGCCGCGTCGTGGCATCCACGAGTGGACCGGCAGCCGACGCCATTGTCATCGGATTCGACGACGACGCGCGTCGGTGGGGACGGCCGGTCGTGGCCAACACCTTCATGGTGCGACCAGTCGAGGACGGATCGTGGTCGATCGACATGGTGCGACCGGGCGCGTATCGGCTCGTGGCCGTCCCGGCCGCGTTCGCGCGCGGCGACGACCTGGGGGATCCCGACTACCTTGCCGAACTCCGCCGGCGCAGCCGTGTCGTCTCCGTGTCGGAAGGGGACACGCCGGAGGTCGTGCTGGTGATGGGGGAGCCATGACGCTGCGCCGGACACGTCTCTCATGGGCGATGGCGAGTGTGCTGGCCGGCGCGGTGCTCGTCGGGGCGCGCGTCTTCGCACAGGGGCACGCTGGCGTTGTGCTGCGTACACCGCCACCACCCACGCAGCGGCCCGATGGCACAGCCACCGTGCGGGGCCGCGTCGTCGACGGCTCGACGGGACGACCGCTCCGTGACGTGACGATCGGGGCCACCTGGCGGGCGTCGGAAGGCGAGGGGGTGGCGCGGTTCTCCGCGCGCACCGACGGGCTCGGTGTCTTCACGTTCGAGCGTCTGCCGGAAGGCGCGTATTCCGTGCACGCGTACCGCCGGGGATTCATCGACGACCCGGCTGCCCGTCAGGCGCAACGGGACGTGATGCTGCGAGGTGGCGGCACCATCGATCTCGGCGACGTCCGCCTCCTGCGCGGCGGTGTGGTGACCGGTCGCGTCGTCGACGACCACGGCGAGCCCGTCGTCGGTGCCAGGGTGACGCCGCTGGGCAGGCTGCCCGGCGACGCGTTGCTGACGCCCCTTGGCGCGATCACTGTGACCGATGATCGCGGCGTCTACCGTGCGCATGGGCTGATGCCGGCGACGTACACCGTGCGCGTCGTTCCGCCGGGCCCCTCGGGGCGAGGGCCCGTCAGGCTGCAGGGGAGCGAGCCAGAGCTGCTGTCGGCCTTTGCGACCAGCGCCTTCGACGTGTCGGTCGCCGAGTTCGTCGACGTGCGGGCCGGGGAAGAGGCGATCCTGGACCTCCGGCTCGGCACGGGCCGCTTGTCGCGGGTGGTCGGTCAGGTGGTCATGCAGGGAGAGGCGGCGACGAGCACGCAGCCGAGCGTGTCGCTCCGGCCCATCGATCCTGCAGCGCAGTTCTCGATCGCGTCGGCCCGGATGCAGCCCGACGGCGTGTTCGAGTTCCTTGATGTCTCCCCGGGGCGCTATCGCGTCGTCGCGGAGGAGCTGAGGGTCATGACGTCGCTGGGGCCGAACCGTCGCCGGGCCGGGTGGGCTGAGCTGAACGTCGGCGGCGAGCCGCTCGTCGAGGTTATGGTGCCGGTTGGCTTCGGTGCCGCCGTGCGCGGACGCCTCGAGATCGAGCACGGCGACGAGACCGCGCTGGTAGGGCGAAGCCTCGAGGTCGTCACATCGCCAGTGGCGTCGAAGCACGTCCTGCACTCGGGTTCGATGGCGTCGTCGACGATCAAGGACATGGCCTTCACGCTCACTGACGTCCTGGCCCACCAGCAGCTGCGCGTGCAGGGGCTGCCGGCCGGCTGGTGGCTGAAGTCCGTCCTGGTCGACGGCCAGGACGTGTACGACGGGCACGACTTTCCGCTCAGCGGTGTCATGGACGGTGTCGTGCTGCTCGTGAGCGCGCGCCCGTCAGGTGTGCGCGGGCGCGTCGAGGCCGGGGGAAGCGACCTGCGAGGCGCGTCGGTGCTCGTGCTGCCGGGCGACAGTCTGCACGTCTCGCGCCGGCATCAGTCCGAGGGCCGCGTCGCCAGCGTGTCGATGGACGGCCGTTTCGCCGCGGAGGCCCTGCGTCCCGGTCGGTACAGCGTGCTCGCCCTGTCACCTCGGGGACTCAGCGCCTACGACCAGCTCGATCACGACGCGCGGAGGGCCGTGATCGCCACACACGGACGAGTCGTCGATGTGGTCGAGGGACGCCTCGCCACGGTCGTGCTGCGGATGGTCGAGCGCTGATCGCGTCGCTCGTCGACGCCTGTGGGATCATGGCGCTCACGTGCCGTCACTTCGCCGCATCGCCATCGCCGTGCCCGCCACGTGGCTCGGGGCCTGTGCCGTGCTCGCGGCCATTGTGCACTACACCGGCACGAGGACGACGGCCGCGCGCTCCGACGTGATCATCGTGCTGGGGGCGGCGATCACCGACAAGGGGGAGCCGGGGCCGGCGCTGACGCGCCGCGCGGCGCACGCCGCGGCGCTGTGGAAGGCCGGTCATGGCGGCACGATCATCTGCACGGGCGGCATCGGCCCGGCGGCGCGCGTGCGGCGCAGCGAGGCCGATGGCTGTCGCGAGATCCTGCAGCGCGCGGGCGTCCCGGCCACGGCCATCCTCCTCGAAGACCAGAGCCGCACCACGGCGGAGAATGCCAGCAATGCCCGCGCCATCATGGCCCGGCACGGCTGGTCGCGCGCGACGCTGGTGAGCGACAGCTATCACGTGTTTCGCGCCCGCCTGCTCTGTCGCCGTGCAGGCATCGAGGTCGAGCTCAGTCCGGTGCCTGCGGCAGAGGTCAGGAGTCCGTTGTTCTACCTGAGTTCGCTGATCCGCGAGGTGGCGGCGCTGCACGTGCAGGTCTGGCGGTAACCCCCTATCGCTTCACCGGCTCGCGGAACGATCGCTCCATCGTGTTCATCGGATCGGTCGAGACCGGATGGTCGCGCCACAGCCACCGCAGCATCTCCGGCAGCATCGCGCCGCCCATCCGCTGGCCGTGCGTGTTGATGCCCCAGATGTAGTTGAGGTCGTAGCCCTTCTCGGTCAGCGCCTCGGCCATGCGCACGTTCTGCCTGAACCAGTCGCGCCGCTCGTTGTACTGGCCGTCGCGGCCGACGCCGCGGTTGTCGTTGCGGCCGCCGTTCAGGAAGATGCGGAGCGGCTTCTTCTCGCTCTTCCTGATCAGGTCGGGATAGGCATCGCCGCCGCGGATGTTGGTGTAGCTGCCGACGATGCTGAGGACCTTGCGGAACTGGTCCGGGCGATGCCACGCCACGGTGAAGGCGGCGATGGCGCCACTGCTCGTGCCGCCGATGCCGCGCCGGGACGGGTCGGTCGTGATGCGGTAGTCCTTCGTGATCGCGGGCAACAACTCGTCGACGATCACCCGGGCGTAGCGGTCGTCGAGCTCGTTGTACTCGGTCGGCCGGTTGGTGGTCCGATCCCCCCACTCAGAGGCGTTGGGTTCGGGCTGCTCCGGCGTTCGTCCGGGGTTGATGAACACCGTGATCATCACCGGCAGTTCGCGGCGGTAGATCAGGTTGTCGAGCACGTTGGGGGCGCGCGCCGAGCCGTTCATGTCGATGAAGGCCTGGCCGTCCTGGAAGATCATCAGGTCGGCGTCGACCGCCGGGTCGTACTGGGCGGGCACGTGCACCCAGTAGGTGTGCTGCGTGCCGGGATAGGCCTTGCTGTCGCGGAGCACGAACGGTCCGCGCAGTGCGCCACGCGGCACGCCATCACGTTCGAGTGAGTCCGGCCCGAGGGTGTAGTACGCGTTCATGTCGCGCGCGGGAGGCGCTGGCGCGGGCGCGCCCGGCGCAGGGGCAGCGCCCTGGGCACAGACGATGGGCGGGCCGACGAGTGGGCACAGCACGAGGGCGGCCACCTGAAGCAGGAGCGTCTTGGTCATGGTCGAGTCTCGGAACGGCCCGAAGGTAACACGGACGCAATACCTGTCACAGTGGTGTATGTCCGATCCACGCAACGTCGCCCACGACAAGAAGGTCACGCAGGAAAAGAAGCACACCGCTTCAGTCGATGAGGGCCAGGCCGGCCAACCCGGCAAGAAGACCGCCGTCGCCACGCAGAGAGCCGACCCCGCGAGCGAATCGGCGTCGCGGGCGGACGCGCCCGCTGACGATACGTCGGTGACACCGCAGCCCGCTGCGTCGCCGGCCGCGCTCGAGGGCTCGCTGATCGTGCTCGCCCAGTTGAAGGACCTCGACTTCCATTCGCGGGCCCATCTCGAGCGCCTCGCGGCGCTGCAGATGACCATCGAAGACGAGTTGAAGCAGACGGCGATGGCCTCCCCGCTGGCCGAGGTCTACGCGGCCCAGAACGCCTTCCAGACCAACCTCACCACGCTGATCGATCTCTACAAGGCCGAGTGCGATCGGCTGCAGAGCGCCGCCTGATCCTGACACGCGTCCCCGCCACCCCTCGCGCGTCGACGTCATCCTCGTCGACGTGCGAGGGCCGCGGGTCTGCCACAGTCACCGGCGGGGCTCGCTCGGCCGCCGGCAACGGGCGTGCCTATGTCTGAAAGGCAAATCCCAGTTTCAACTCGCAGCGATAGAGGCGCGTGCCGTCCTCGCGGGCGTCGAGTCGGCACGTCGCCCACGACAGTCGCAGCAGCGGGCCGAGCGGAAAGATGATGCTCTCTCCCTTGATCTCGGCCTCGATGCTCGGCCCCTGCGCGCCGGGCGGCAACGTGAAGTTCATGAATCGCTCGAAGATGACCGGATACGCGTGCCGGACCTGGTCGCTGACGATGTGCTGGGCGACCTCGGCTTCGACGAGGTAGGTCACCGAGTCGGACCAGTTCAGCACCGATCCCCGGATGACCTGGCCGCCGCGCGAGAACTCGTCGGCGGCCACCCGCGTGAACGGGCACGGCCCCGCCAGGCACGACACGCGCACATTGCGGAACTGTCGGTTCGGGCCCGCCTCGAGCGAGAAGCTGCCGAGCGCCGCCTTCCACTGCCCGTCCGGCGAGCATGGTGGCTGGCCACCGCACGGAACGTTGGCCGTGTTGGCGAACTCGAAGGTTCGCGCGGCGCTCGCGATGTCGATGGTGGCCTCGGCCTTGGAGGTGTAGCGCACACGGACGTTCGCGATGGCGACCTCCGGCGTCTCGTTCGCTCGCTCGACCTGGGCGACCATCGGTCTGAGGCGCACGAGATGCAGCTGGTCCGCGACCAGACCGCTCGCGTCGAAGGGATGGAAGTGCTGATGCTCGACCTTCAGGGTCAAGGATTGCTCTCGCGCCACCGGCGGCGTCAGTGCCAACTGGAACAGCCCGGCTTCGTCGGTCGTGCCGGTCGCCGACGAGGTACCGGCGACGGCGCTGACGCGCGCCTGAGCGACTGGCCGCTGCCGCTGGGGATTGGTGTCGGCGGTCAGGACCGCGCCCGTCACCATCCGCACGCTCTCCGGCTGGCGCCATGTGGTCACCGCCACCAGGGCCATCGTCACGGCGACGGCGATGATCCCTCCGATCGCGAGACGAGTGGCGTGGGTCATGGTGCGATCTGCGCCACTATCTTAGTGACGATGTGGTAGAAGGTCGACGATACCGCTGATGCTGCCTCGAAACTCAACCATCCCTCGTCGTCGCGTGCTGGCCGCGCTCGGAGGAGGCCTGGCGCTGACGGCGTCCGGTTTCCAGGCGGCGCGGGCACAGCGGGGAGTGCCGAAGGCACGGCCTGCCGCGGCCGGCGGCGAGCCGCTGCTCGACGAGCTGCAGCGCGCCACCTTCGACTTCTTCTGGGAGCAGACCGATCCGGCCACCGGACTCGTGCGTGATCGCTTCAACGTTCGTGCCGCCAGTGATTCGCGCACGGCGGCGAGCATCGCGGCGACGGGGTTCGGCTTGACGGCCCTCTGCATCGGCGCCGAGCGCACCTACGTGTCGATGGAGGAGGCGCGCGACCGGGCCATTGCCGCGCTGCAGTTCCTCGACGCCAGCATGCCCACCCACCGGGGCTTCTTCTACCACTGGGCCGACTTGCACACCGGCGCCCGCATCTGGGATTCCGAGATCTCGTCCATCGACACGGCGATCCTGCTGTGCGGCGTCCTCACGTGCGGCGAGTACTTTCGTGACTCCGCCGCCGCGGAGCTGGCGGCGCGCATCTTCGACCGCGTGGACTGGACCTGGCTCTCGGCCGACACGACGCTGCTGCCGCACGGCTGGCGACCGGAGGTCGGCTTCCTCCAATACCGGTGGGACGTCTACAGCGAGCTGATGATGATGTACCTGCTCGGCCTGGGCTCGTCGACGTACCCGCTGCCGGTCGAGACCTGGCACGCGTGGAAGCGGACGATCTTCGAGTACGACGGCTTGCGCTACATCGGATCGTTCGCGCCCCTGTTCGTGCACCAGTACTCGCAGGCCTGGTTCGATTTCCGCAATCGCCGCGATCGCTACGGTGACTACTTCCACAACTCGGTCACGGCCACCGAAGTTCATCGCCGGTTCTGCCTGGAACTGGCCGAGCGGTTCCCGCACTTCAGCGACGACCTCTGGGGGATCACCGCCTCCGACTCCGAGCACGGCTACGTCGCGTGGGGCGGTCCGCCTGAGGTCGGCCCGCTCGATGGGACGGTGGTGCCGAGCGCCGCGGCCGGGTCGCTGCCGTTCCTGCCGAAGGAGACCCGCCGGGTCCTGCAGACCATGCGGACGAGGTACCCACGGGCCTGGAGCCGCTATGGGTTCGTGAACGCCTTCAACCCGATGACCGACTGGTACGACCCCGATGTGGTCGCCATCGACACCGGCATCACGCTCGTCATGGCCGAGAACCTGCGAACCGGGTTCGTCTGGGAGACCTTCATGCGCAACGCCAACGTGCAACGCGCGCTCGAGCGCGCCGGGTTCAGGAGCGCCTGATGCGAGGCTCCCTGCGGGCAGGACTGCCCCTCGCGTGCCTCGGCCTGCTGCTGCTGCGCGTCGACGCCGCATCCGCGCAACTGACGGCCGCGACGGACGGGCCCGTCGTCTACGGCCATCACCACGTCAACGCGACGAGCGTGCCGGCGCACACGAGATTTTTCGTCGATGGGCTCGGCGGGGTGCCGATCACCGTCGGCGGGCGCGCGATCGTCCGGTTCCCGAACGTGCTCGTGTTCGTCCGGGAACAGGCGCCGTCAGGCGGCTCGGTCGGCACCACCGCCGATCACCTCGGCCTCTCGGTGCCCGACCTCCGCCCGGTGATCGGCCGGCTGAGGGCGGGCGGTTACCGGATGATTACGCGCGAGTCCGTGCCGGCCGACTGGACGGTGCGCGACGACATCACCATGAGCCCGTCCGGTGGACGGCCCATCGCCTTCGTGCTCGGCCCGGACGATCTCAAGGTGGAACTGGTCGAGATTGCCGATCAGGCGGCTTCGGTCGCGCTGCAGCACGTGCACTTCTTCGGGCCAGACCGGGACGAGATGCGGGCCTGGTACGTGAAGGTGTTTGGCGCCCGCGCCGGTGCTGCAGCGCCCGGCGCCCGTTTCCTGACGGCGAGCCTGCCCGGGGTGTCGCTGAATTTCTCCGCCGCCTCGATGCCCGTGAGTGGGACGAAGGGACGAGTCGTCGACCATGTGGGCTTCGAGATCGATGACCTTCCGGCGTTTCTCAGGAAGGTCGAGGCGATGGGGCTGACGCCCGAGCAGGTGCGGCAGGTGCCCGACCTCGGCATCGCGATCGCGTTCATCACCGACCCGTGGGGCACGTCGATCGAACTGACCGAGGGCCTCGACGCCATTCGATGATCGGCGCACGGGCGTGCGCCGTGGGGGCTATTCGTCGCGTTGCCAGTCCTGCAGGGGTTGCGGCCCCAGCCGGATCCCGGCGATGTCCGCATCCTCGCCGCCCGACTTGGCGGGTACCGTTTCCTTCGGGCCGGACCGTCGCTCCTGCTTTTCCCGTCGACGCTGGGCCAGGGTTCGCTCACGCTGCAATTTGACTGCGGTCATCGTTCCATCCTGTCTCAATCTTACACGCATGGACGCGCTCGACATCCTCGGTGGCCTCGTCGTCCTCGCCCTGCTCGTCGGCAGCGCGGTCGTGCGCGCGACAGGAGATGACGCGTTCCTCGTCGCCGACCGGCGCCTGTCGCTGTTCCCCCTGGTCGCGACGCTGGTCATGACCGAGTTCAACACCAGCACGCTCCTGGCCTTCACGGCCGTGGGCTACCGGGCCGGCCCGATGGCCCTGGCGTTGCCCCTCGTCTTCCTCGTCGGGCTGCTCTTCTACACGCTGACGGTCGCCCGCGCCTGGAAGCGGTTCGACCGCCTCTCGGTGGCGGAACTCTTCGCGCGACGCTACTCGCCGGCGCTCGGCAGACTCGCGTCGGTGCTGCTGCTCACGGCCATGGTCGGGTTCGGCGCCACCTACGTGAAGTCGCTGACGCTGCTGGCCGGTCCGTTCGCCCCGCAGGTCCCGGAGCCGCTCCTCGCGGCCCTGCTCACGCTGGTGGTCCTGGCCGTGGTGATGCCTGGCGGGCTGGTGACGGTGGTGCGCAGCGACGTGGTGGCGTTCGTCCTGACGGTCCTCCTCGTGCCGCTGCTCGTCGGACTGGGGGCCTGGCACAGCGCACCGCTCGGCGGGCTTGCCGCCGCCTTCGACGCGTCACAGCGCGTGGTCGCCCCCGTGGCCCAGTGGCGTCACCCCGCCCTCCCGTTCCGCTTCGTGACGACGCTGATGGCGTTGACGTGCGTGACCTACATCGCCGCGCCCTGGTACGGGCAGAAGATCTTCGCGGCGCGCGACGAACGGACCGCCTTCCGGGCCGTCGCGTGGGCGGCGGTCCTGGTGTTCCTCCTCTACGGCGGCCTGTCGCTCGCGGCCGCCTACTTCCGCGTCGTCACCCCTGACCTGGCCGACCCTCAGGCGGCCGTGCCCGGCATGCTCCACGCGTGGCTGCCTGCAGGGCTGCGGGGGGCTGCCTTCGCCGTCCTCTTCGCGGCGGCGCTGACGACCCTGGCCGGTGTCTGGACAGCCATGGGGGCGATGGTGGCCGCGGACTTCGGCTGGCAGGGCGCCCATCACGTCTCGAGGCAGCGGCGGATCATCGCGGGATTCGCGCTGCTGCACTGGGCTGGCGCCGTGCTCCTGGTGGACGACATCCTCGACCGTCTCATCCTGGCCAACGTCCCGGTGGTCGCGCTGTCCTTCGCGCTCCTGGCGGGCTTCCACTGGCCCGGAGCCACCACGGCAGGCGCGTGGGCCAGCGTGATCGTGGGCGTGGTCTGGGGGACGGGCACGTTCCTGGTCGTCGGTGAAGCGGGCGGTTACACGTGGCCGTGGGCGATGTATGGCATTCCCCTCATCTTCGCGACCGGGATCGTCGTCTCGCTCGGGACGTCACGTGCGACCGCATGATGCCCCTGGCCGATCGCAGCGCGCAGCCACTCACCCCGGCAGCCTGTGCCAGGCGAGCCACGTCCGCTGCACGACCGTGGCGGCGAGCAGGGCGCACCACGTCCAGCCCACGACGACCACCGCGCCGGGCAGCAGAGCCCAGAGCACGTAGACGACCGACGCTTCGCCGGCCTCCGCGAGGCCCCGCGTGAACTGGAAGGTGCGATTCCCCGCCGCCAGGACCTTGTCGCTCTCTGCGGCCGCGGCAGCCAGCGCGAGTGTCGTCGTGATGTTCAGGACGTAGCCGGCCAGCACGGCGAACCACAGGGTGGCGTGCGCCGGGTGGAGCAGGGCGAACGCGACCACCATCGCGCAGTAGGCGGCCATGTCGAGGGTGATGTCGAGGTACGCGCCGAACGCCGTCTGCTGATCGGTGGCGCGTGCGAGGGCCCCGTCGAGGCCGTCGGCCGTACGACTGGCGAGCCAGAGCGCCAGGCCTGGCAGGGGATGGCCGCTGGCGATCACGCCAGCGGCACCCAGTGCCAACACGAAGCCGGCCCATGTGACCTGCGACGGCGTGACGCCCGCGCGCGCGAGGACCCGGCTGACCGGCGCGGCCATGCGCGCGAAGCGCGGCCGCACGACGTCATCGAACATCGGGTCGCGTCTCCGCGGTCGCTTCAGGAGTCAGGAGCATCGTCTCCGGATGCTGAGCGTGCCAGCCGAACCAGAAGGCCTGATGCGTCGGAACGACCGGCAGGCGTCGGCCTCCCTCACCGACGAGTGCCCCGGGCGTCACCAGCCATCGCCCCCCGTCGCTGTCGCGCAGGGCAGCCTCGTTGGTGGCGCCGACGAAGCGGAGGTCACCCCGTTCGTAGACCCTGGTCCCGCCGCTTCGTGACGTCACCGCCACGAACGCACGACCGGCGGCCTCGAACGACAGCACGCGTTCGCGGCGCAAGCGCTTCACCGCGATCGCGACCGGAGCGGCGCCGCCCCCGAGGACCTCACCCCGCAGGACCACGACCTCGGCCTTGTTCGGCAGACGTCCATCGCGCGAGGGCACTTCGAACATCAGACGGTCATGGGCGAAGTACTCGCGATAGGCGACCCCTTCCGCGTAGTCGCGGCGGTGCCCGGTGTCGAGCGACAGCACGGTGGTGTCGGGGTACTCCCGCTTCCACTCGGTCCACGTCGTGGTGACCACGCCGCGCGCCGACAGGCGCAGGCCCGTGCCGACGAGCGGCCCAACCACGGGAGTCCCGTCGAGCGCGGACCAGAGACTCCCGGTGCCTTCGTCGAACATCAGCTTGTTGGATCGATAGAGCAGCCCGCTCGTGCCGAACACGTACGACTGTGCCCCGATGCGACTGTCGAAGGGGATGACCGTGCCACAGAGGGTGCAGTAGACGATCGTGAGATCCACGCCGCCGAGGCGGTCCAGGGCCAGTTCATGCCAGGCGAGGATGCGCTTGGGATAGGCGCGCGCCTCACCGTTGACCTCGATGCCGAACACCACGTGCTGATCCTTGAGCCAGGTCGCGTCGCTCGCGCGCACGTGGGCGGGGCCGCGCAGGGGGGGGATGCCGTTGACCCCCACGCCGCCCCAGTCGATCTCGTCCAGGCGGATGGAGGCACGGACGCCGTCAGGAAAGAACAGACGGAAGCGCGGGTCGATGCGCCCGTAGAGGGCCGCCTTGTAGGTGGCGTAGTCGGCCGGCACGTCGGTGGGCCTGGACCACAGCCAGCGGCGCCAGGCGCGCAGGTCGTCACCGAAGCGCTGCCCCGTCCGTTTCTCGAGGAAGGTCGTCAGGCGCGCTCGCGTGACCGCCGCAGCGGTGAGGGGCCCTGGCGTGGCCGACGGGCGCCGGCCGCCGGCGACCCCTTCGGAGCCGAGGGCGTCGGCAGGAGACAGCACGTCCTGTCCGTCATCGGATGCCAGCGCACGCACGCGCGGCGACGGCAGGAACCGGGCCGCATCGATGAGCAACGCGGCATAGCCGTCTCTCCACTGCGCCGCCAGCGCCCCGAGTGCCGCCTCCGATTCGGCACGGTCCTCGCTCGCCGCCGCAAGGAAGACCTGCCACGTCGGCGCACCGCTCTGTGCGCGCACGGTGTGCAGCGCCCACAGCCCGATCGCCATCGTCACGGGCAGCACGGCTCGAGTGATCAGGCCTGACTGGTGCATGCGTGTCTCCACCTGGCGAGACGGTCGAGTGGCGGTCCGTGCTGCGCCGTCACCGTCCACTCCCGGTGCCAGCCGTATCGTTGAGCGACCAGTCATACGGCAGGTACGACAGTCGGGCTCGGCCACTCCGCACCAACGGTTGCACCGCCGGCGGACCGTAGCGGGCGAGCACCCCGAGAATCGCGCGTTCGGTTGGGCGGCCGTTGCCGATGCCGCTGGGCTGGAAGCGCTCGACGAAGTCGTCCCCGTACCACTTGAAGATGCTCGAGACGCCGATGACGTCGCCGTCGACAACAACTCCCAGGGGGGACGCGAGATAGCGACGGGCAGCCGCCTCGAGCTGGTCGACGATGGGGCGCTCGCGATAGGGGACGTCGGACAGCGGCGGGCAGCTCACCGAGGCGCAGTTGACGGCGAAGTGGATCAAGGGTTCGCGGAACGTGGGGCGGATGATCCGGTGCTCGATGTCGTCCAGCGTCACGGTGCGGCCCGCGGCCTGCCACGACAACCGCGTCCACACGCCGTCGATCTGGCGGATGCTGTTGCGCGGGCCGAGGCTCAGCCAGCTGCCGCGAATCGGGTAGTGATCGACGATGGCGCGCAGCGTGAAGACGTTGTAGGCATTGATCCAGAAGGCCAGCTGCCGGGGCCGCGGCCACGCTTCGAGCTCGGCTCCGGAGACTGCGGCGACGCTCCGCACCACGTCGTCGAGTGCCGCCCGCCCGGCCAGCAGCCCGCGGTAGTCCACCCGCGCCGCCCGCACGTACCGGCGCAGCACGTCGGCATAGCCGCTGAACTCGGCATCGAAGGGGGCCGCGCCCCGGAGGCCGGCCGTCGCGGCCACGCACGCGGTCAGGGTGGTCTGCAGCCAGGCGCGGCGGGTCAGGGGTGATTGGTGCATGGCGAAGGGGCCCGGTGGCAGTTGGACGCAGCAAATTCGATCGACGTCGCGCGACCTCCAAGCCCCGCGTCACGGCGGCCCGGCAGTCGACGCGGCACAGGAGGAGGACGTGATCGACGCACACGCAGGAACGGGCAGACGGATCGTCTTCACGAGTTTCGGCTCACTCGGCGACGTCTACCCGTACATCGGGATCGGGCGCGAACTCCGCTCGCGCGGGCATGAGGTCGTGCTGGCGATGCCGGCCTGGTATCGGGACGTGGTCGAACGCGAGGGCCTCGGATTCCATCCCGTGCGACCCGACATCGATCCGACCGATTCGCGTGTCGTGGCGCGCATCATGGACGCCCGCTCCGGAACGGCGTTCATCGTGCGCGACCTGATCCTGGGATCGCTGCGGGACACGTTTGCCGATCTCGAGGCGATCGCGCGCGGCGCCGATCTGCTCGTGTCGCACCCCGTCTCGTTCGCGGCGCCCCTCGTGGGGGAGCACCTGCGCATGCGGTGGGCGTCGACGGTCCTCGCGCCGATGTCGTTCTTCTCGCCGTTGGACCTTCCGGTCTTTCCGCCGATCCCCTGGGCCAAGCGCCTCGAGCACATCCCTGGCGTGGCGAGAGCGCTGGTGAGCCTGGCCCGCGGCGTCACCTCACGCTGGGGCGAGCCGGTGCAGGCGTTGCGCCGTGAGCTCGGATTGCCCCGCGGTGGACATCCCGTGTACGAGGGGCAGCACTCGCCGCATCTCGTGCTCGGTCTGTTCTCGCGGCATCTTGCTGCTGCCCCGCCAGACGCGCCCGCCGTCGTCCGCATCACCGGCGCCATTCCCTACAACGGAGTGGAAGCGGAGCGCAGTCTGGCGCCGTCGCTCGAGGCGTTCCTGGCCGCCGGGCCACCCCCGGTCGTGTTCACCCTGGGCTCGTCTGCCGTTGGGGCGGCGGGGACGTTCTACGAGGCCAGTGCGGAGGCCGTGCGGCAACTCGGCCTGCGCGCCGTCCTGCTCGTCGGCGCGCAAGGGGCGAACGGGCCCGTCGGACGCTCGGGTGACGACATCCTGCGCGTGGCGTTCGCGCCGCACGCGGCGCTGTTTCCCCGCGCGTCGGCCGTCGTGCACCAGGGAGGGGCCGGCACGCTGCATCAGGCCCTGCGCAGCGGACGACCGACGATCGTCGTGCCATTCGCGCACGACCAGCCGGACAATGCGTTCCGGGCCGAGCGCCTGGGAGGCTCGCTCACGATCCGGCCGTCGCGGTACTCGGCACGCACGGCTGCCCGTGCGCTGCGGCAACTCCTGGACGTTCCCGGGTATGCGGCCAGGGCGGAGGCGGTTGGTGCGCAGGTGCGGGCCGAAGACGGCGTGACCAACGCATGCGACGCGCTCGAGGCGCTCCTCGCAGGTCCGCGATGAGCACGCACGCCCGAACTCGCCTGGCGAGCGCCTGCAACCAGGTCCACTGGCTGAGGCTGAGGCTGAGGCTCGGGCGAACCCTGCGCTCCGGACCTGAGTGGTGGCGGGCCGCGGCCTTCGTCGTGTGGTGGCTCGCGATGGCCGCGCCGGTCGTCGCACAGGACGCCCCGCAGCGATGGACCCGCATCGTCAGCGGCGATGTCGAGGCGATCGGGAACGCCGACAGCGTCGCGCTCCGTCATGTCGCCAGCCAGGTGGTCGGCGTCCGCGATGCACTCGCGGCACTCGTGCCGTCGACGGCCCGCGTCACCGTGCCGATCACGATCCTCCTCGACTGCGAGGCCGCCCAGGCCTCGGAGGTCGTCGAGCGACCCTGGCGGGTCTACGTCGCCGGTCGATGTGGGCGGGTCGGAGACGACGAGGGAGGTGCGGCGGAGCGATACGCCCGCATCGTGTTGCGACGAGCGGTGCACCCGCTGCCACTCTGGCTGGAGGTGGGCGTCGCGCGCCTGGCCCTGGCCGGGGTTCGCGAGCCGACGGGCCGTGTCCAGTTCGCGACGTTCCACGCGGCTGACGTACGCGGCTATCAGCACCCGCCAGTGCCGGCGCGCGAAGTCTTCTCGGCGCAGCACGCGTCGGAGGTGTGGCAGAACCGCCAGCGTCGCGTTGCCTTCGTCAGTCAGTCGCTGGTCTACGTCCACCGGATCGTGCGGGCGGGCGACCTCGGCGCCTGCCTGGGCGCGTCGGGGCCTCGGGACGATCCCGCGGCGAGACTCCGTGCGTGCCTGCACGGCGACATCGATCCGTTTCATGAAGGCGTCATGGCGACGTGGCCCGCGGGACTGGCGCGGCTGACCGTCCGCGCGGGGGCAGAGCCGTCGCCCCTGGAAGCGTACCCACTCTCGGACGTGGAGTGGAAGGCCCGTGTGATTGACGGCGTGCTGGCCACGGCGTCGGTCTCGGTGGCGAAGCGCCGGGTCGACGCGTGGGGCCTCACCGCGGACAGCGGGCCCGCCCTGCCCGGTCTGCTCGCGCGGTTCGCCGACGCCACCGGCGAGTCGGCCCGGGCGCGAGCCGTGTTCGAGCGCGCGGTGGCGGCGCCGGGGGATCCGCTGGACGCCTATCACTACGCCGCGGCCCTGCTTGCGCCGGCGCTGCGCGCGCAGACCGTCGAACTCCGTCGCGGCCATGTCGCGGACCGGCACTCCCTTGCCGTCGCGGACCACCACGTCGAAGAGAATCATCGTCGGTGCGCTACGCAGCGCCGGTTGCTGCGCTGACGGCATGACGACGGTCGCAGCCCGGCAGGATAACCGCAGGCGAGGCTGGACAAACCCTTGCCGCGAGTGGCTGCGTTATCCCGGCAGGGCGTCGTCCCTTCTCATTTGAAGAATTACAATTGTAATATTGCGGAGTGACTGGGCGGCGACTGCGCGCGCTTCGGATGGACCTCGGGCTGACACAAGCCGAGGCGGCTCGCCGTTGGGGTCTGTCGCAGCCCTATGTGTCGCTCGTGGAGCAGGGCCGGCGGCCCGTGCCCGATCGTCTGGTCGCCGCGCTCGCGCCGCCTGTCGTTCTGGCAGGGGAGCGTCACCAACGGACATCCACCGACCTTGGCGTGGCACTCGGGAATCTCGGATATCCAGGATTCAGGTATCTGGCCAACGGACGTCGCGTCGACCCGGTCGTCGTGGTGCTTGAGGCCCTGCGAGCCGACGACGTATCGCCCAGGGTGCTGCGGGCGCTGCCGTGGGTGCTCGCACATCACGCCGATCTGGATTGGCCACGCCTGCTGCCGCAGGTCAAAGCGCTGACACTGCAGAACGCGCTGGGGTTCCTCGCCAGCCTCGCGCGGCGACTTGCCATGCGTGACGGACGCGCCGCCGTCGTCGAACGGTTGCGGGAGGTCGAGCGCGAATTGGAGGAGGTGCGCCTTGTGAGGGAACGGTCTCTTGGTCGTCGGCTCGCCGAGGCAGAGGCCCGCCACGTCCGCGCGCATCGTTCCGCCCTCGCCAGGCATTGGCGGGTGCTCAGTGAATTGACGGTGGACGATGTCGCGACCGCAGCCGCCTGAACGCCCGGCACCGCCCTTCGGCGAGTTCCTGCGGGCGATTGATGCTGCCGCGCAAGAGGCCGTCGCCCTGCACTGCATCGGTGGTTTTGCCGTGAATGCGTACTACGGTCTCGAGCGGCCGACCGGGGACATCGACATCTGCAATGCCGTTCCCCACAGTGCTGCGGCATGGCTTGTCGTGCTCGCCGGCCCAGGCACAGCCCTTCATCACCGGCACGGGTTGTACCTGCAGTACGCCGCCGTGGCGTCGATGCCGTACCAGGACGAGGAGCGTTTGCAGGTGCTCTACGCCGGTGCATTCGTGCGGCTGCGCCTGCTGATTCCCGACCCCATCGACCTCGCGCTCTCGAAACTGTCTCGCAATACCGAGATCGATCGCGCGGACGTGATGTGCCTGGCGGCGGCCACGGCGTTCGACCTCTCGGCACTCCGAGAACGGTGTGCGGGACCGAGCTGTGCCCGTTGCAGACAGCAGGGTACACTCTGGGGTCTCGACTACACCATAGTGGCGTCAACCCATTGCCGGAGGGAACCATGACGGATGCGGCCGCGATTGATGCGACCACCCTCAGTTGCTCGGTCACCTGCAAGAACCTCGAGGCGGCCATTGGCTTCTACCGCGACGCGATCGGCCTAGCGGTGGCTGAGACGTACGAGCACGACGGCAACGTGGTGGCCGCGGTGGTCGCTGCGGGAGACTGCCGCATCGTCCTCAATCAGGACGATGGCAAGCTCGGGTGGGACCGCGTCAAGGGGCAGGGCTTCCACCTCCAGATCAACGTGGCGGGCCCTGCGGACGTCGACGCGGTGGCCGCGCGGATCATGGCAGCGGCGGGGCGTTGCTGAGCGAGCCGGCGGACCGGCCGTGGGGCGTGCGGATGTTCCAGTTCAGGGATCCGGACGGGTTCAAGCCGGGCGTGTCGACCCCGCTTGCGGGATAGGGTCCCCTGCGTCTCGATTCAGGTAACACTTCAAGGAGGGTTCGCGCATGGCCAGCAACCGCGGAGTCGCGTACATGGGCCCGGGCATCGTGGAAGTGCAGAGCATCGATTATCCGAAGCTCGAACTCGGCCGTCGCAAGTGCGAACACGGCGTCATCCTCAAGGTCGTGTCCACCAACATCTGCGGCAGCGATCAGCACATGGTGCGCGGGCGGACGACCGCCCCAAAGGGACTCGTCCTGGGGCATGAGATCACCGGCGAAGTGATCGAAGTGGGCCGCGACGTCGAGTTCATCAAGGTCGGCGACATCTGTTCGGTCCCGTTCAACATCGCCTGCGGCCGCTGTCGGAATTGCCGGGAGCGCGCGACCGGCATTTGCCTGAACGTCAACCCCGCACGTCCGGGCGCGGCCTATGGCTACGTCGACATGGGGGGATGGGTGGGTGGGCAGGCCGACTACGTCATGGTCCCGTACGCCGACTTCAACCTGCTCAAGTTCCCGGACAACGCGCAGGCGATGGAGAAGATCAAGGACCTCACGTGCCTGTCTGACATTCTCCCCACCGGGTATCACGGGGCCGTGACCGCCGGCGTCGGCCCTGGTGCCACCGTCTACGTGGCCGGTGCCGGCCCGGTCGGCCTGGCGTGCGCCGCCGCCTGCCAGTTGCTCGGTGCCGCGGTCGTCATCGTCGGCGATCTGATTCCGGAGCGTCTGGCCCAGGCCAGGAGTTTCGGCTGCGAAACCGTCGACGTGTCCAGGGACGCCTCGGTCGGCGATCAGATTGCGCAGATTCTCAAGGTGCCCGAGGTCGATTGTGGAGTCGACTGCGTCGGCTTCGAGGCACGCGGTCACGGCCACGATGCCGGGACCGAGGCGCCAGCCACCGTGCTGAACTCCCTCATGACGATTACCCGCGCGGGCGGCGCGCTCGGCATCCCCGGTCTCTACGTGACCGACGATCCTGGAGGCGTCGACAAGCATGCGCAGACCGGCAATCTGAGCATCCGCATCGGCCTGGGCTGGGCAAAGTCGCATCACTTCGCCACCGGTCAGTGCCCGGTGCTGAAGTACAACCGCCAACTCATGATGGCCATCCTGCATGACCGGATCCACGTGGCCAAGGCGGTCAACGTCACGGTCGTGTCGTTGGATCAGGCCGTGCAGGGGTACAGGGACTTCGACAAGGGCGCGGCCAAGAAGTACGTGCTCGACCCCCACGGCATGATTGCCGCATGAACGGACCGCGCAGCGCGCGCACCGTGAACCTGTGCCGCACGTGAAAGGCGTGCAGCATCCATGCCTCCAACGACGGCAAGATCATGATCTTCGCCGCCGGCATTCCACTCAAGAAGAACGGCGTCGTCGACGGCGCGGTTGGCGTCAGTGGCGGGTCGGGCGAGCAGGATCACGCGGTTGCCGAGGCTGGCGCAGCCGCGTTCTAGTGGGACCTGAGCCTGGCCGCGCGCAGCGGCTGCGTGCAAGGTGACGATGCGTGCGGGTTCGGCCAGGCGCCTGAAGTGGCTGCCGACCGCGCATTCTGAGAGGGCAGATGAGCCGCCGCCTCGTGGCCGCCATCCTGTTGTCTGCGCATCCGGTCGCGTGGTCGGCTTCTATGCCCTGGCCACCGGCGCCGTGGCCCACGAGGCCGTCACCGGGCGTGTGCGGCGGAACATGCCGGATCCGAGCCCCGTGATGGTGCTCGCGCGGCTGGCGGTGGACCGGGCCTACCAAGGCCGCGGGCTGGGGCGGGCGCTGTTGCGGGACGCGCTGCGTCGAACCGTCGACTCTCAGCCGTGCAAGTCATTGCAGGCGCGCAGCTTCTGGTGCTAACCCCTGCAATTGCCACAGTTCGCCAATTCTCCCTCAGTGCACCCAGTTCACCGCAGTCCTCCCGACTCACCCCCAGTGGAGGAATAAGGAATAGAGGAGGCGGCGGGAACGGTGTCCCGCCGTCCGGGTGGCAGCCCTTGCCAAAATTTGCCAACGTGCCTACGCTGGCTCCATGAGCACGATGAACATCTCGCTGCCCGCTACCCTGAAGGCGTTCGTGGATGCGCAAGTGACCGAGCGCGGCTACGGCACGAGCAGCGAGTACGTCCGGGAACTCATCCGCAAGGACCAGGAACGACTGCACCTGCGTGGACTGCTCCTCGCTGGTGCCGAGTCTCCCGCAGGCCCTCCGGCCGATGCGGCCTACTTCGAGGGCCTGCGCGCGCGGGTGCGTGATGCCGCGTCCACGCGGCGGTGACGGCCACGCCGGTCGTCCCGCGGAGGGTCGCGCTGCGCGACATCGACGAGGCGGTGGCGTACTACGTTGTCGAGGTCGGGGATGAGGCCGCCCTGCGGTTCATCGAAGCCGTGGAGAAGACCTTCGCGCGTATCGGCCGTCACCCCGCCAGCGGCTCGCCGCGCTATGCGGTCGAGCTGAACCTGCCAGGGCTGCGCGTCGTGCCCGTCATCCGTTGTCCGCACCTCGTGTTCTACGTGGATCGCGGCAGCCACATCGACGTGTGGCGCGTACTGCACGGCGAGCGCGACATTCCGGCGTGGATCAGGTCGCCTGACAACGTCTAAGGTGCGGCAAGCGCTGCGTCAACCAGCACCGAATCCGTCCATCCCAACCAGATCAAGCCCAGGCTCGCGGTTAACGGCCCTGCGGAACGACCTGCACGGTCGCGTCAGGCACCGCTGCGAGGAACCGGTCCAGTGTCGAGCCCCGCCACAGCAGTTCCCAGCGCGCTCGCGCGGTCTGTCCGAAGACCACGTGAGTCACACCCTCTCGCTGCGCGAACGCGATGAGGCCCTCCGCGGGCTTGGCGGCACGCACGCGCACGACCGTGGCGCCGAGTGACTCGGCTAGGCGGATGTTCTGCTGCAGGGCCTCCGCGTCTCGCGCCTTGATGTGATCGGGCGTCTCGGCCGGTGTCTCCACGTACACGGCATACCAACGTGAGCCCAGGCGACCGGCAATGCGCGCCCCCGTCCGGATGACCCGCGTCGCCTCAGGATTCGAACTCATGCAGACCATGACCCGCTCAGGGATCAGCGGCGGCTCTAGGCCCTCGCGTGCGCGATAGTCGGCCGCCTTGTCGCCGACGTCGTCAGCGACGACGCGCAGGGCCAGTTCCCGCAATGTTGAGAGGTTGCCCTTGCGAAAGAAATTCGTCAGGGCATGCTCGATCTTGTCCGGCCGGTATACACGGCCCTCGCGCAGCCGCGTCCGCAACTCCTCGACGGTGACGTCCACATTGACCACTTCATCGGCGCGTTCGAGGAACGTGTCGGGCACGGTCTCGCGGACACGGACACCGGTGGCCCGAGCCACCGCGTCGTTGAGGGTCTCGAGGTGCTGGATGTTGACGGCGGTCATCACGCCGACGCCGGCGTCGAGCAGCGCCAGCACGTCTTCGTACCGCTTGGCCCGCGGGCTTCCGGGCGAGTTGGTGTGCGCGAGTTCGTCGACGACACACATCTGCGGGCGCCGCGCGATCACGGCGTCGACGTCCAGCTCCTCGAGCGTGACGCCGCGATACGCCACCTTCCGGCGGGGTACGACCTCGAGATCCCCCACCTGCGCGTCGGTGTCGACCCGGCCGTACGTCTCGACGATGCCGATCACCACGTCGACGCCCTTGGCCCTGAGGCCGTGGGCGTCCTGCAGCATCGAGTAGGTCTTGCCGACGCCGGGCGCTGCGCCGATGTAGACGCGCAGCCGCGCCCGCGAGTCGTGCTGCAACTCGGCAAGGATCGCGTCCGGCGAGCGGCGAGGACCGGCTGGCGTCATCGGCTTCACTCCGCTATGCCAGGCCCAGGGCGACGAGCATCAGGTCGATGGCCTTGATGCCCACGAACGGTACGAGCACACCGCCCAGCCCGTAGACGAGCAGGTTGCGACGCAGCACCGCGGCGGCGCCGAGCGGCGTGTAGCTCACGCCGCGCAGGGCGAGCGGAATGAGCACGATGATGATCAGCGCATTGAAGATGACCGCCGACAGGATGGCCGATTCCGGGGTCGCCAGGCGCATGACGTTGAGGGCCTGCAACTGCGGAAAGGCCAGCAGGAACATCGCCGGGATGATCGCGAAGTACTTGGCGACGTCGTTGGCGATGGAAAACGTCGTGAGCGCGCCTCGCGTCATCAGCAACTGCTTGCCGATCTCGACGATCTCGATCAGCTTGGTCGGGTTGGAATCGAGATCCACCATGTTGCCGGCTTCCTTGGCCGCCGTGGTGCCGCTGTTCATCGCCACGCCGACGTCGGCCTGCGCGAGCGCCGGCGCGTCGTTGGTGCCATCGCCGGTCATCGCCACCAGCTTGCCGGCGGCCTGCTCGCGCCTGATCAGCGCCATCTTGTCCTCGGGCTTCGCCTCGGCGAGGAAGTCGTCCACGCCGGCCTCCTTCGCGATGGCCTCGGCCGTCACCGGGTTGTCGCCCGTGATCATCACCGTGCGGATGCCCATCGCCCGCAGCGCATCGAACCGCTGCCGCATGCCGCCCTTGACGATGTCCTTGAGGTAGATGACCCCGAGGGCTCGCGTGTCGTCGGCGACGACGAGGGGCGTGCCGCCCGCGCGAGACACGCGGTCGACGAGCGCGGCCAGTTCCGCCGGAACGGTTCCACCCTGCTCGCGCACGTAGGTGGCGATCGACTCGGCCGCGCCCTTGCGCAGACGCCTGGACGGCAGGTCCACGCCGGACATGCGGGTCTGCGCGGTGAACGGCACGAAGGTCGCCTCATGCGGCTCGAGCGTCCGGGCCCGCAGGCCGAAGCGCTCCTTGGCGAGGACCACGATCGACCGCCCCTCGGGCGTCTCGTCCGCCAGTGACGCCAGCTGCGCGGACTCGGCCAGTTCACGTTCCTCCACGCCAGCCACCGGCAGAAACTCCGCCGCCTGGCGGTTCCCCAGCGTGATCGTGCCCGTCTTGTCGAGCAGCAGCGTGTCGACGTCCCCCGCCGCCTCGACGGCGCGGCCCGACATGGCGAGCACGTTGTGCTGCACGAGGCGGTCCATGCCGGCGATACCAATGGCCGAGATCAGCGCGCCGATCGTCGTCGGAATGAGGCACACGAGCAGCGCCACGAGCACGGGAATCGGTATCGTCGTGCCCGCGTACCTGGCAAAGGGCTCGAGGGTGACGACGACGAGCAGGAAGATGAGCGAGAGCGTCGCCAGCAGAATGCCGAGCGCGAGTTCGTTGGGCGTCTTCTGCCGCTGCGCGCCCTCCACCAGCGCGATCATTCGATCGAGGAACGTGTGCCCGGGGTCGGCCGTGACGCGCACGACGATGACGTCCGACAGCACACGAGTGCCGCCAGTCACGGCGGAGCGGTCACCGCCCGACTCACGGATCACCGGTGCCGATTCGCCCGTGATCGCCGACTCGTCGACAGAGGCCACGCCCTCCACGATGTCGCCGTCCGCCGGGATGAACTCGCCGGCCGAGACCCGCACGAGGTCGCCCTTGCGGAGGCTGGACGCCGACACGTCCTCGGCGTGTCCGGCGCCATCGATCTTGTGGGCGACGGTCTCGGTGCGCGTGCGCCGAAGGGTGTTGGCCTGGGCTTTCCCGCGCCCCTCCGCCATCGCCTCGGCGAAGTTGGCAAAGAGCACCGTGAACCACAGCCAGAGCGCCACCTGTCCGGTGAAGGGGGCATTGCCAGTGCCGGCGACGACTTCCTGCACGAACACGAGGGTCGTCAGCAGGCTGCCGACCGTGACGAGACACATCACGGGATTGCGCACCTGCACGCGGGGGTCGAGTTTCCACAGGGCATCGATGGTGGCCTGGCGCACGATGGCGCCCTGCCACATGGAGACCTGGCGAGCACGGTCAGTCATTGAATGCATCCTTCGCGTCGAGCGCCACGTTAAGCAGCAGGACGTTGACGCGCTGCTGCCCAAGGATGCCGAACGTCGGCGGCACGATGTGCGCCGCGACGATGCGGCGCACGGCATCGACGGGGACGCCTCGAGCTGCGGCGACACGCGCGACCTGCACGTCGATGGCCGCCGGTGAGAGATGCGGGTCCAGGCCCGCGCCGCTGGCGGTCACGAGATCAGCCGGGATGACGCCGCTCGGCAGCGCCTCCCGGGTGCGGACGGCCGCCACGCGATCGCGCACCGCGGCGAGGTGATCGGGGTTGGTGGGCCCGGAATTGGTGCCACCAGTCGACGCGGCGTTGTAGTCCACGCCGGAGGGCCGCGCGCTGAAGTAGCGATCCCCCGTGAACGCCTGGGCAATCAGCGTCGAGCCGACCACGCTGCCATCGGCGCGCGTCACCAGCGACCCCTGCGCCTGGTGCCGAAAGGCCGTCTGCGCCACGCCCCAGATGACGAGCGGATAGGCGCCGCCGAAGAGCAGCATCGTGACGATCGCGAAGCGGACGCCCCGAATCAGGTCCGTGGTCATCGCAGGACTCCCTGTGAGAGGTGCTCCGCGATCGGCCCGAGCACGGCGACCGGGAGGAACATGAGCAGCCCGATGATGATCGTGACGCCCCACAGCATCAGGCCGAACGTGGCCGAGTCGGCCCGAAGCGACCCGGCGCTGTCGTCGGCCCCGGGCTTGGCGGCGAGCGAGGCCGCCAGCGCCACGGGGAGGACGATCGGGACGTAGCGCGACAGCAGCATCACGAGGCCGGTGGCGATGTTCCAGAACGGGGTGTTGTCACCGAGGCCTTCGAAGCCGGAGCCGTTGTTGGCCGCTGCCGACGTGAACTCGTAGAGCATCTCGGAGAAGCCATGGGCGCCGGGGTTCTTCAGCCAGCCGAGGGCCGTGCCCGGGTCCGCGGTCTGCACCCACACGACGCACGCGATGGCGGTCGTCACCAGGATCGCGAGGGGGTGCCAGAGGAGCGCCAGGCTCGCCAGCTGCATCTCCCGCGCCTCGACCTTCTTGCCGAGGAACTCCGGCGCGCGGCCCACCATCATCCCGGCGACGAAGACCGTCACGATCAGGTAGAGGACCATGTTGATGAAGCCGACGCCGACGCCACCGAAGATGTTGTTGAGCCACATGCCGGTCAGCGGCATGAGACCGCCGAGCGGTGTCATCGAGTCGTGCATCGCGTTGACCGACCCGTTGGACGTCACCGTGGTCGTCACCGCCCAGAGCGCAGAGAGACCCGGCCCGAAGCGCGTCTCCTTGCCTTCGAGCGACCCCTGCGAGGCGTCCACGCCAAGCTCGGTGAGGGGCGGACTGCCGCCGGTCTCTGCCAGCGTCGCCCCGACGACCATCGGCACGTAGATGGCCAACATCGCCGCAAAGAGCACCACCGCGAGTCGGCGGCGACGGACGAAGTGCCCAAGCGTCCAGACCATGGCCATGGGGATGATGGCGATCGACCAGGTCTCGAAGAGGTTGGACAGCGGCGTCGGGTTCTCGAACGGATGCGCCGAGTTGGGGCCGAAGTAGCCACCCCCGTTGGTGCCGAGCTGCTTGATCGCGACTTCCGGGGCGACCATGCCACGGGCGACCGACTGGACGGTGCCTTCGACCGTCGTGGCACTGACGGCGCCCTCGTAGGTCACCGGCACGCCCTGCCACACGAGCAGCACCGCCACCAGCACCGACAGCGGTAGCAGCACCCGTACGGCGGCGCGCGTGCAGTCCTGGTAGAAGTTGCCAAGGGTCTGCAGGCGGCTGCCGGCCAGCCCGCGGAACACGGCCACACACGCGGCGATGCCGGTGGCGGCCGTCACGAACTGCAGCCACACGATGACGAACAGCTGCGAGAACGTCGACAGGCCCGTCTCGCCGCTGTAGTGCTGCAGGTTGGTGTTGGTGGTGAAGCTCGACGCCGTGTTGAAGGCCAGGGTGGCCTCCATGCCGCCGATGCCGTCAGGGTTGAGCGGCAGCAGCGCCTGTGCAGTGAGCAGGAGGTAGGCCACCACCCACATCACGACGTTGGACGCGAGCAGGCTGACGCAGTACGCGCGCCAGTCCTGTTGCGCTGTGGAGGCCCCGGTGACCCGCAGCACCAGGCGCTCGACCGGTCCGAGCACCGGGTCGAGCCAGGTCCGCTGGTCGGTGAAGACCTTCCAGATGTATCGCCCGAGCGGCACGCTCGTGGCGATGATGATCGCGATGATCGCGAGATTGATGACGATGTTCCACATGGCGTCAGAAGCGCTCCGGATGCAGCATGGCGTAGACGAGGTAGACGAACGCGACGAGGGCGAGACACAGGGCGACGAGGGTCATGCGTTGAGGCTCCTACCAGCTGCCTGACTTGTTGCCGAACCACCAGACGAGACCGACCGTGAACGTGTCCTGGGCGCGGCGCTGGTCGCCGGGCACGGGCCCCGTGAAGTACGCCTCGTGTGACCAGTCGCGGCGGTACTCGCCACGCACGAGGAACCCGTCGGCGAGCCGGTGTTCATATGTCGCGGTGACCTCCTGCAACTGCTGGTCGATGCCGCCGAACAACCCTTCGTCGTCCAGGTACTCGTAGCGCAGCGCCAGCGCCGACGCCGGCGCGACCTGATACCGGGCATAGGCGCCCAGCCCGGTGGTCGACCGCGCGTCATCGACCTGGTTCACCTGATTGGTGGTGTGATTGACGTCGAGCGCCAGCGCCAGCGCCGGGGAGGCGGCCCAATTGACATAGCTGTCGATGACGCGGAAGACGCCGTCGGGACCGCCCGGTTCGGCGTTGTCGGGTTGTTCCCGCCCCGCGTAGTAGCTCACCGTCCAGCTCACACCCGTCATCGGTGTGACGATCGCCGTGACGTGGCTGCTCTTGAAGTCGTTGAACTCCTCGGTCTGCTGGATGCCGTTCGTGAGCATGTACATCAGCGTCACGCGGTCGTGCACCGGCAGCGTGACGCGCACCCCGGTGTGGTAGTAGGGTAGGAAGTTGAACAGGTAGGCGCGCGAGAAGTGGTGGTTGTCCTTCGCGTAGTTGGTCTCGTAGCCGAGGTTCGAGGCGAACTTGCCGAAGTCGGTCTGGAGCCCGCGGCCGACCGGGAACACGTAGGTGCCGTAGGCCTGCCAGATGTTCCGGTACAGCTCGGGGCGCGGTTCGTTGGCCGGACTGCCTTGCAGCGCCGCGGTGGCCTGGCCGAACTGCAGGTCGACGCGCGCGCCGAAGCGACGGCCGGCGGCGACGTCGGGCGCGCTCTCGATGAGGATCGCCGTCTGCTGCAGCCCGAAGGTGTTGGCGCGCGTGTCGTAGGCGCGCAGTGGCGTCACGCGGTCGTAGGGCTCGTTCCCGTTCCACTGGTAGTAGCCCTCGAGGGTCACGCCGAAGTTGATGTGACGGAACGGGTTGGGGTCGGCCTGGGCCTTGACGGCTGCTGGCGGAGGAGCCGCGGGCCGCGTCGCCTCCTGGGCGTCAGCCCTGCCCTGCGTGCCGGCGAGCGCGAACGCGACGCCCATCACGAGTCGGGCCAGACGCCACGGCCCGGGAACTCTCTCCACCTTCATCCGACGACCTCCTCCTCATCACACTAGGGAGGTCGCCCTGAAGTGGGGCCAAGAAGTGCCTCAAGAGTTCCTGAGGAACGTATAACGCCGAAGGTCTGATGCACGGCGGCGGGGGATTGAAGGCTGACGGCCGAGTAACGAGACCGATTGCCGATGGCGGATGGCCGAATAGCGAAGGCCGATGGCCGACGGCCGAATGACGAAGGCCGTTCTACGGCGTGTCGGTCGTGCAGAAGCGATACCCGACCCAGGGCTCGCTGAGGAGATACCGCGGTTGGGCGGGATCGAGCTCGATCTTCTTGCGCAGCTGCGACATCAGCGTCCACAGGTGCTCGGGCTGCTCGACGGCGTTACCGCCCCAGATGGCCTTGAGGATGGCGCGATGGGTGAGCACGCGGTCGTGATTGCGCGCCAGCAACGTCAGCAGCTCGAACTCCTTGGGTGTCAGGCGGATGTCGTCGCCGTCGCGTCCGACGCGCCGGCGGTCGAAGTCGATGACCAGTCCGCCGATGGCCAGGATGCCCGTGCTGTCGGCGACGGCATCGGCACGTCGTCGCAGTGCGACCCGGATGCGGGCGAGCAACTCCTCCGGTCCGAACGGCTTGGTGACGTAGTCGTCGGCGCCGAGGTCGAGCGCCGCGACCTTGTCGGCTTCGGCCGTGCGTGCCGACAGCACGATGATGGGGGCGGGCCCGAGCGCGCGGAGCCGGCGACAGACTTCGATGCCATCGAGGTCCGGCAGACCGAGATCGAGCACGACGAGGTCCGGCGGCGAGTGTTCGGCCTGGTGCAGGGCGTCCTGGCCGGTCGCCGACACGAGGACGTCGTACCCGCGGCTTCGCAGCAGCGTCGACACCGACCGCTGCAGCGCGACCTCGTCGTCCACGAGCAGGATGCGTTCACGTGGGTTCATCGGTCTCAGGGCTCGAGGGATCAGTGTCATCCGGGCTCGCGGCGCCATCGACCGGCACGCGCATCGTGAAGCGGGCGCCTCCGCCGGCCGGGTTGTCGGCCCAGATGTGACCGCCTTGCGCCGCCAGCAGTCCGCGGGCGATCCAGAGCCCCATGCCGGTGCCTGAGGGGCGACGGTCGGCCCCCGTGCCCCTGTAGAAGCGCTCGAAGATCCGCGGCAGGTCGGCTGGTGGGACGCCGGGGCCTTGATCGCGTACGCCGAGTTCGAGCGTGTCGGCGTCGATTCTCGCCGTCACGTGAATGCGCGAACCGACCGGCGCATGCTGTGCCGCGTTCTCGAGTACGTGCGCCAGGGCGGCCGCGGTCAGCCTCGGGTCCACCAGCACCGGCACCTCGCTGTCGACGTCCACGTCGACGCGATGCCCGCGCAGGGTGGGCCCGGCTTGCGCCCGTGCCGCCTCGATGATCTCGGACGGATGCGTGCGGCGCCGCTCCGCGGCGACCGCGCCTGCATCGAGACGCGCCATCTCGAGCAGGTTCTGGAACAGCCGGTCGAGGCGGGCCACTTCCGCGAGGATGATGCCCATTTGGGCTTCGCGCTCGTCGGGCGGCAAATCGCTCGATCGCAGATTCTCGATGCCAACCCGGATAGCGGTCAGGGGAGTACGGAGGTCGTGGCCGATCGAGGCCAGCATCGTCGTCTTGAGGGCCTCGCTCTGGCGCGTGTGCGCGGCCTTGCGCCGCTCCCCGAGCATCTGGATGCGCTCGACGGCCAGCGCCGCCAGTCCGGCAATCGCGTCGAGTGTCCCGGCGTCGACGCGGTCGCTCTCGGTCGCCAAGAGGCCGATGGGCCTGGTGCCGACCCTGAGGGGCACGAGGTGGATCTGCTGATCGCCGAGGCGAAGCGGGCGATGCCGGCGTAGGTGCGTGCCTCGGCATCGAACTCGAGGCGTTGCCGCGCCGCGTTCAGCGCCTCGGACAGCGCGGCGTCTGGCAACGCAAGGGCGTGCGCGCCGGCATGGACGACATCCCACGCGCCCGCGCCATTGGGCAGCGCCAGCGCCGCGAACGCGAGATCGAAGCGCCGGGCGATGGCGCGCGCCACGTCAGCGATGCCCTCCCGGCTGTCCTCGGTCAGCAGCACGTCGCGGCTCAGGTCGTAGAGGCGTGCGAGCTCGGCCCGTCTCTCATGCGCCTCGTCGGCCCGGGCACGGACGCGCGCCGATAGATTACTCGCCACCACGCTGACGACCAGGAACGCGCCCAGGGCGACCCAGTTCTGCGGGTCGGCGATCGTCAGCGTGCCGACGGGCGGCAGGAAGAAGAAGTTGAAGCAGAGCATCGCCACGACGGAAGTGGCGAGCGCGACGCTCAGTGTGGACCACGCTGCGACGAGCAGGACGATGAGCAGGAACGACGTCGAGACGATGGCCGCGTTCCGCAGGTCCAGCAACTCGACGTACACCACAGTAGCCACGACAACTCCGCCAACGCCGGCCATGAGCGGCCAGAACCGACCGTGAGTCGCCATAGCCGCTGATCGTACGTCCGCAGGAGTGGAAGAACCATCGCCGTCGCCGATGCGTGTCAACCAAGCGCCATCAGCTGGGTGATCTGATCGCGTGGACACCCCGTGTGCCAGGCGGACTGCCGTGGGCGGCTGCGCCCCCTGCGACGAGCGCTGTCTGCCAGGCGCTCTGGCGTCAGTCACCGATGAAGGGAGGCGGCGGGAACCGCGCCCGCGTCCGGCCTAGCCCGAGCATAAAATGCGTGGGAAATGTCACTGAAGGGCCGCGAGCGCCTCACCCAGTTCGCCACTTCCGTGGAGAAATAGGGGAGGGGCGGCGGGACCGAAACTGGGCTGCTGCTCCTAAGTGACTTACAGTCAATAACTTAGGGTGGTGGAGGCGGCGGGAGTCGAACCGGTTGACTCTCAGCCGTGCAAGTCATTGCAGGCGCGCAGCTTCTGGTGCTATCCCCTGCACAGGCAGCATTTAGGTCATTCCTCTCCAGTGCACTCCCGTTCTCCCCAGTGCTCCTCAATCCTCCCCAGTCGTGGAGGAATCGGGGAGGCAGCGGGAGTGGGTTCCCGCCGCCGCACCTGCAGGCCGCACACGTGCTCACGGTGTGGTCGCCACGGCCCAGTAGCCTGATCGATGCGTTGCACTGGTGCCCTTCCGCTTCACCTTGACCGTCACCCGTCGGTACGTCCCGTCCATCTCGCCTCGCGCCGGCGTGTAGGCGAGCAGGTAGTGCGACGCCTGATCCTCGGCAATCCGCTTGGCGATTCGCTCGACGTTGTTGGTGTTCTCGAGGAGCAGGCCGCCGGTCTCCTTCGCCAGGCGGGACAGCGACGCGGTGCCATCCGAGCGGACCAGGTCGGCCTGTTTCTCCAGGTCACGCGTCCAGGCGCCCTGTGACCGACCCTCGTCGCCGAGCGCCACCCGGCCGGCATAGTCCTGCTCGCGCGCCGCCGCCGCGACCGTGCTGTGAGCACGCAGGCCTGCGGCGTCCACCGGGTAGAACGTGACGCCGGCGCGATTGGCCGCGGCCACCATGGTGTCGAACAGCGTGCGCGCCTGGTCCGAGAGTGGGAGCCCTTCCGAGAACAGCACTACCGCCTTTCGACCGGTCAGGCCTGCCATGCCGGTTGCGATGGCACGAAGTCCCACCGCCGCCATCTGCCCCTGCACGTCGCGCGTGTACCGCTCGTAGGTCTCGGCCATGCGCATCTCCATCGCGTACAGCAGGCGCTCCGGTCCCGCGCCGTTCAGGAGTCGTTGGCGGGTCGCGAAGTCCTGTGCGCCTCCACGGGACTCGGCGCCGACCGTCGCGGAGACGCTCGGGTCGAGATCGATGCCGGTTCTCGTCGATTGCGTCGCGCTCGCGTCCTTGCCCACGATGGGCCGCTGCGCCAGGGCCGACAGCGCTGTCCTGGCCGCGGTGCGGTCCTGCGTGAAGTCCTGCGCAATGTGCAAGCGGTGCTCGAGCGCAAACAGTCCGACCCAGTCGCGCGTCGGCATGCCCGCCAACATGGCATCTGCCACGCGCGCAGCCATGGGGCGGGCCTCGGGAGACAACTGGTCGAACACGAACGCGACCACCGACGGTGACACGTCGCCTGCAGGGGCTCGACTTTCGCCGCTCTGCGGAACGGCAGGTTCCGCTGTCGTCGCTGCGCCGGGCGTCGTTCCGGACGGCGCAGCTGGCGTATCGAGTGGGCGTCCTCCCGGTCCGAACACCGCCGTGATCGCCTGGCGCGACCCGTCTTCACTGAGTTCGAAGTCCGCAACGGCCAAGTCGCGCACTGGTGCACCCTTGCGGTCGCGCGCGACGACGTCGAAGAGAATCGTCGTCGTCGCGGTCCGCAGCGAGGGCTGCTGCGCAGACGAGAGTATGGAGAGGCCGGTTAGCAGGCAGACGACGAGCGCGTCTCGACGCATCAGTCCTCCTCACGGGTGTGGGCCTTCTCAGAATACTGCCGCCTATGAGGCTGAGGTCGGCGCTGGATGCCGAACTGGCGGTGGGTTACCGCCTTGCGGGAGGCGACCGGTGCCACGGGGCGGCCTCGGAAGCTGACCGGTGCCCGTCCTCGTCTCCGCCGCTCTCCTCGGATCCACCGGTCGAGGTCCCACGCGAGCGATACAATCGGGAGCGAGACATCATGTCGAGTCCTGCCGAGACCCCGAGGCCCCTCGCCGATGCCACCAAGGTCATTCCGCCACGTCGTCGGCGTCGGGGCTGGAAGCGGGACTTCCTCGCGAGCATTGGCAACGCCGCGCGAGAGATGCGTGTCATCTCGGACGATGAGGCTCTGTACGTCGTTCGGCAGTCACGTCGACGGCGACGCCGACCGGAGTTCCAGTCGTGCGCCAAAGGCTGAACGCGGGGCCGTCGAGACGTCGCCTCGACTCTTCGGCGGGCTGAGCTCGTGGCAAAATGCGGGCGTGCGTGACGCGTGGTGTCGGACCGAGCGTGAGCCTTCGGCGTCCAGTGCGGTGGCGTCGCAATGAAGGTTCGAGATGTCCTCAAGATGTTGGAGGACGATGGTTGGGCCATCGTGCGGCAGCGTGGGTCGCATCGACAGCTCAAGCACGTCGTCAAGCCCGGTCTCGTGACCGTCGCCGGGCAGCCTGGTGACGAGCTGGCGCCAGGCACGCTGAACAGCGTTCTCAAGCAGGCGGGACTGAAGCCATGAAGTACCTCATCGTCATCGAACAGACCCGGACAGGCTTCTCGGCGTATTCCCCTGATCTGCCAGGCTGTGTTGCGGCTGCAGGCACTCGCGAAGCGGTCGAGCAGGAGATGACGGACGCGGTCGCCTTCCATCTCGAGGGGCTCAAGGCCGAAGGGCTCGACGTGCCCGCGCCGAACACCTCCTCGTCGTACGTCGACGTTCCCGCGTGACCGGGTGAGCGCAGGGGTTCTGAGCCCCACGCGAACGCTCACCGACCGGGCCTTGCATTCCCATCCTCGGCACCGGTCGCCTGTGTCACGCTCGGTAGCTCGGTGGCCGCGTCCTGCATCACGCGTGCGGTCTTCCGCACTGGCGGGCCGCTGCAACTCGTCGCTGAGGCTCCGCGCCGACACCTCGATGCGCGCACGCCCCTTCTCGGCCTTCGCCATGGCCATGATGAAGGATGTCAGCGACCCGCAGGCAGCAACGCTACGACCATCGCCTCCGCCACCTCGTCCAGCACGCCGGCGACCTTCGGCTCGCGGCCGCATGCGGCGTTCCGCGATCGACGGCGCGCGGTTGGGTGGGGCAGCCACCGGCTGCGGTGGTGGGACTCACTGATCTCACGCGCAGTGAAGCTGACCTCCGTCGTGACGTCTTGGTACTGCGGCGACGCATCGGAAAGCTCGCCGCGCTGCTTCGACTCGCGCTGGCGGTGCGCCATGCATCCGGCTTCAGGCTGGCCGGTGCGCGTGTGCCTGACGGGCCGGCCAAGACCACAGTGCTGCTCGCCATCGAACAGGCACGTACGCAGATGCCGCTGCGAGGCGTGCTGCGCTTCCTCGGGATCTCGGCGAGGCGCGTGCAATCGTGGCGACGCCGCCAGCAGGCGTGCACGCTCGGTGACCAGTCGTCGTGTCCGCGCACATCGCCGCAGCGACTCACACACGCCGAGGTGCAGGCGATCGGCGACATGGTCACGGCGCCCGCGTATCGACACGTGCCCACGGGCCGGCTGGCGTTGCTCGCGCAGCGGCGCGGCACCGTGTGTGCGTCGTCGTCGACGTGGTACGGCCTCGTGCGGCGCCATCGCTGGCGGCGGCCACGCGTGCGTGTGCACCCGAAGACGCCCACGGTGGGCGTGCGGGCCAGTCGTCCCGACGAACTCTGGCACATCGACACCACGGTGATTCGCCTGCTCGATGGCACGCGTGCCTATCTGCACGCGGTCATCGACAACTACTCGCGGCGGATCCTGGCGTGGCGCGTGGCGGATCGCTCCACCGCGGCCAACAGCGTGGCGGTGCTCCTGGCAGCCAGTGGGCAGGCCACGTCGCTCGAAGGCACACCCGACGTCCTGGCCGACGGTGGCGTCGAGAACGTCAACGCACAGGTCGATGCCCTGGTGCAGGCCGGCATCGTCCGCCGACTGTTGGCGTTGACCGAGTGCTCGTACTCCAACTCGCTGATCGAGGCGTGGTGGCGCTCGCTGAAGCACCAGTGGCTCTTCCTGAACGCGCTCGACAGCATCGCGACGGTGCGCCGGTTGGTAGCCTTCTACGTCGACGAACACAACCGCGTGATTCCGCACGCGGCGTTGCGCGGACGGACCCCCGACGAAATCTACTTCGGTGCAGAAGGCCCAGAGGCGGCAGAGTTGCCGTCGCTCATGGCCGCCGCACGGGCGGCGCGCCTCCAGGCCAATCGTGCGGCATGTTGTCCGGTGTGTCCTGCGCTCGGGGCCGCAGGCTGAGGGCCGGGCTGGTCAGGCAGGCAGCTCAAGCCGGACGATGGGGCAGGCTCGGGTGGCGAGAACTCGCTCGGAAAGGTACTCAATGTCCTTGGAACGAGCCCGGGTAGGAAGGCGATTCGGCGTGCGGCGGCTTCATGGGGAGTAGTGCAGGCGGGTTGTCGATACCCCAGGGCATCGATACCCCCAAATCGCCGGATACCCCCAAAAGTACCCCCGTCGCCCACGGGTGCGCCGGGGACGGCGGCAGTGACACGCGCAGCCGACCGACCACAAGGTCGTGAATTGTTGGGGTTTTCGTGAGGCAGAGCCGGACGTCCATGGAACACCATGGACGCCTATGGACAACGCTGGACAAATGGTGGAGGCGGCGGGAGTCGAAGGGCTCGCCGTAACTCCCTCCGCTACAAACGCTTGAACGACTCATCGCACGAGCTCGGTACCCCCACTTGTACCCCCACGGTTGATGCAATGAAATCGCGCCATCCTGCGGTCCCCGCTGCGTCTAGCCTGCCCCCTCACGCGACGTCGACGAGTGCCCGCGGATTCTTCGCCGCGATCATCAGCAGCGTCCGGGCCGCGCCCGACGGCGCGCGCCGTCCCTGCTCCCATTCCTGCAGCGTCCGTACTGACACGCCCAACAGCGCCGAGAACTGGGACTGCGACAGGCCGGTTCGCTCACGGATCTCCGAGATCGCCGGGAGTGTCGTCATCCGACCGTGGTCCCCTCGCTTCAGCTCAGCGAGTCCGTTCAGAATCTCCTGCCCGATGTTGCGCTTAATCGAGGCCATCGATCTCCTCCTTGATTCGCTTGAGCACCGGGCCAGGAATCGTCGCGGCCTCGTTCTTGGCGTACATCGTCAGCATCCAGACCTGGCCGCGCCTCAGGCGGAGGTAGTAGATGACGCGGACGCCACCACGCTTGCCGCGTCCGGCCAGACCCCAGCGCAGCTTGCGGACACCGCCTGAGCCGCGGACCACGTCCCCAGCCTCTGGGTTCGCCGCCAGCGCGTGCTGAAGCTGGCGATACTCCTCGTCGCTCAGGTACTGCGCCACCAACTGCGTGAACAGCTTGGTTTCGACGAACGTGAGCACAGAAAGTAGTATACGTCAGAGACGTATCCTGGCTAGTTGCTTGCCATATCCCGTATGGAGCTTTGCCCATTCGCGAAGGACACGGTGTCCAACACCACATGCGACGAAGCCGCGTGACCGGCGCGTGTCGACAATGCTTGACCGTCCTCGCCGGCGTGGTGGCCTTGCTTACGGCCTCGTCGGCCACGGCCCAGGACGCAGAGCAGGCCAAGGCGCAGCCTGAGCACACTCGCCGTCTCGCCGCCAACCCGGAGGGGCTGTCGCTCGCAATCCGGACGCAGCGCGGTACGCTCCGGTTCGCGCAGGGCGAACTGATCACCCTCGAACTCGAGTTCCGGGACGACTCGGGTAATCGGTACAGCTTCAATCCGATCGCCTATGACCGCAGCGGTCGCTTGGGCGTCGACCGCGTCGTTGTCGCCCCCGCGGCTGACGTCGAAGACCCGTTGCACGATTATTACCGCGCCCTCGGGTTCGGCTTCATCGGTGGGGGCATCTCCTCGCTGCCCGCGCCGCTCGACGGCCCTCGAACGCTCTCGCTCGAGCTGAATGAGCAGGTCCGCTTCCAGCGGCCCGGTCGGTACGGGATTCACGTCGAGTCGGGTCGGTTCGAGGGCGGCGGCCGTGGCGCGGCGCACGAGCGACTCATCGTCGTGTCGAACCTGCTCACGCTCGAGATCACCGCGCCAGCGGCAAAGGAGCCCACAGAGACGATGGCCGCGCGCGCGTTGCGATTTGCAGACACACCGGGGGCGGCTCGGGAACTCGCGCGTCGGCTTCTGAGGCTGGAAGGCGACGCGAATCGCTTCGGCACCGACGGACACGAGATCCGATTCGGGCTCTTCAGCACGCGCTATCGCGCGGAGGCACTCGCGGTGGTGCGCCGCGAGCTGATGGCCGCCTCTCGCGCCGTCCATGACGCGGTGCCGACCGTCGCGGCCTTTCTCGAGGTGATGACCGCGCTGCCCCGCGACACTTCGGACGACGGTCCAGAGGCAGGTGAGGACGCGGAGCGCCTTCGCGAGCGCATGCGTCGGTACCAGTGTCTGGTCGCATTCTGGCAACGGCACGCCCTTGCGGCCGGCCTTCGTGGCGGCCCCGCGGACGTGGCACACGCCAGCGTGGCGTTCACCGAGGACGCGCCACCCCACTGTCCGGCACTGCCGGCCGTCAACGTCGCCCGCGTCCTGCCTCCGGTCTTCGACCACCTCTCCCCGGCGGATCAATGGCGCATGCTGACCTACCGCTGGAGGCATGTCGCCGGTGCAGCCATGCTGCCAGTCCTGCGGCAGTTGGTGGAGGCGCCGGGACTGCAGCAGGAAGCAGCGGATGCCGCACTCGTCCGGCTCGGGGAGCTCGCGCCGTCGGAGGCCGAGCGTGTGTCGCGCGAGGATGTCGCCACCGGTCGCTTCCGCTTCAGCGCGCAGGCGCTGCGCCTTCGGCCTGCGGACACTCCGCTGGTGACCGCGTCCGTGATGCAGCATCTGGCCCGCGTGCGCGACCAGTCCACAGCGTTGTCAGACCTCCAGGACGGCGCTGGCACCGCGTCTCGTGGCCTGCTGCCGACCGCCGTTCGTCTCGCGAGTCCACGCGTGTGTGGCGCGCTCGAGGACTGGCCGTCGCGATCAGTCGTCTCCTGCGCGGCACGCGCGAGCGTCGTCGCGTGTGCCCTTGCCGTGGACGCGAGCCGTGGCGCGAGCGCGGTGCGTGAGGCCCTGGACGATGCGAGTTCCAGGTGCCGCGACTCTCTACCTGAGACCCTGGCACTCGTCTGGCCGCAGCGCCTGCCTCAAGACGTGCTGCGGGAAGCCCTGTGGCATGCAGATGCGTCCGTGGCGGGCAGTGCGGCGCGAGCGCTCGCGCGCGTCGGGGACGCGGACGCCCGTGTCGCCCTATGGCGTCGGCTGGACGAGTGGCACGCCATGTGGAAAGGGCGCGAGCACGAGTTCCGCCTGGCGAGGCCCACCCTCGACGATCCAGTGACGCAGGCGCTCGGACTCGAGCGCGCCCTGCGGGAAGGGCTGCTGCGTGGGCGTGGGTGGCTGACGAGCGCGGACGACCGACTGCGCGTGCGGGACTCGTGCGTCACGGACGCGTGCCGCACGGAGTTCTCACCCTTCGCTGGCGGCCCCCCGCATCGGCTGGTGCTCGTGCAGGCAGAGGAGTGGACGGGGCAGACCGTCTACCGCGTCGATGGACAGTCCTTCGACGCCCTGCACGAGTTGATGGAGCGGCTGGTGCTGTATCCGAAGGCCGTCACGATCGCGTGGCGCGCCGGCTCCAGTCATGCCCCGGCCCGGGCTGCCGTGTTGTACAAGGCGCTCGCCACTGCCGCGGGGCGTCGGGGCCTCACCATCCTGGCGCAGCCGCCCGCGGTGAATCCATGAGCGTTCGCAAGCGCGTCGCGTGGATGGCGATCGTCGCGATATTCGCGAGCGCCGGACTCACCAGCACAGCGCTCGTGCAGGACGCCGTTCCGCGCCGGCTGGTCGTCGACGTCGACGATCCGCGGCCCCTCTCGGCGGCCGCACGGCAACTCGAGCGACAGCTCGGTCTCGCCGTCACGTACGAGGATGGCTCCTATGTCGCACCGAGCGACATCGTCGATGTCACCGAGCAGGTCAGACGCGACGGGCGGACGGAACCGCGCGTGCTCGTCATGCGCGGAGGCCCGTTCACGTTCGAGAGCGCGCTGACGGTCAACGGAGCTCCGGTCGGCATTCGCCAGGTGCTGGACCGGCTCGTCGCGACGTGGAACCACTCGGGAATGGGCGGCGAGTTCGCGGTGGCAGACGTTGGCGGGGGCCTTCACGTCGTCCCGACCGCACGCCGAGGCGTCACCGGCGAACGCGAACCCTACACGTCTCCGCTGAGTGCCCCGATCGACATGCCCACCGGGGAGCGCACCGGTTTGGACATCGTCACCGCCATCGCACGCCTCGTTTCGGAGCAGACCGGCAGGACGATCTGGGTGGGCATGATGCCGACGAACCTGATGCTACAGAAGAGCGCCACAGTGGAGGCGCGGAACGAGTCGGGCCGATCCGTGCTCTGGCGAGCGCTTCAGCAACTGCACCCGTCCCTGTCCTGGCAGCTGCTCTGCAGCGTCGGCGAACAAGCCGACTGCGCCCTCAACATTCATGCGGTTCCGCGCGAGATTGCGCCCCGGCCGTAAGAATTGGCCTCGCGCGCCAGTTCTAGTCTAGTGGGTAAGGGAGCGATTCAGCGGCGGCCTCATGGGAGTAGTGCAGGCGGGGTACTCGATACCCCCAAGGCATCGATACCCCCAAGTCGCCGGATACCCCCAGATGTACCCTCGCCGCGCACGGGTGCGCCGCGGACGGTGGCAGCGACACGCGCAGCCGATCGGCCAGAAGGTCGTGAATTGTTAGTTTTTCGTGAGTCAGAGCCGGATGTCCATGGACCGCCATGGACGCCTGTGGACAACTCTGGACGAATGGCTGGCCAGCCGAAGCTCGGAATGGAGAGACTGGTCCGCCTTCGCTCCTTCCACCTTCGCTCCTGCGGAGCTACGGTGGACAGGGCGGAGCTGCGGCGGACAACCTTCGCCTGAACTGCGAGCGAAGGTTGGTGGAGGCGGCGGGAGTCGAAGCGCTGACGGTAATTTGGCTCATGATCAGCAGCTTCTGGTCAGTGCCGCATGAGCTGAATACCCCCGTTTGTACCCCCACGCTCCGCCCGATGAAATCGCAGGATTCGGCGCCGCACCGGCGCGCGGACCATCGCGATTGCGTCAGTTCCTGCTAGTCCACAAGTCCCATGGCTTCTTCGCCCCGGTATGGTGAGCATCGTCGGGGCGGCGCGTGACACAAGAGGGGGGAGCCCGCGGGAGCCATGGCCGCCGCCGCTCACGCGCAGCACCGAACACGTGCTCACGGTGTGGTTGCCACGGCCCAGTAGCCTGATCGATGCGTCGCGGTCGTGCCCTTGCGCTTCACCTTGACCGTCACGCGGCGGTACGTGCCGTCCATCTCACCCCGCGCCGGCGTGTAGGCGAGCAGGTAGTGCGACGCCTGATCCTCGGCAATCCGCTTGGCGATCCGCTCGACGTTGTTGGTGTTCTCGAGGAGCAGGCCGCCGGTCTCCTTCGCCAGGCGTGCCAGCGAGGCGGTGCCATCCGAGCGGACGAGGTCGGCCTGCTTCTCCAGGTCACGGGTCCATGCGCCCTGCGACCGCCCCTCGTCGCCGAGCGCCACCCGGCCGGCGTAGTCCTGCTCACGCGCGGTCGCGGCCACGGCGCTGTGCGCGCGCAGGCCTGCGGCGTCCACCGGGTAGAAGGTGACGCCGGCGCGATTGGCCGCGGCCACCATGGTGTCGAACAGCGTGCGCGCCTGGTCGGACAGCGGCAGCCCTTCCGAGAACAGCACCACGGCCTTTCGCCCCGTCAGGCCCGCCATGCCGGTAGCCACGGCCCGGAGGCCGACCGCCGCCATCTGCCCCTGCACGTCGCGGGTGTACCGCTCGTAGGTCTCCGCCATACGCATCTCCATCGCGTAGAGCAGGCGCTCAGGTCCCGCGCCGTTCAGCAGTCGTTGGCGGGTCGCGAAGTCCTGCGCGCCTCCACGTGACTCGGCGCCGACCGTGGGGGAGACGCTCGGGTCGAGATCGATGCCGGTCCTCGTCGACTGCGTCGCGCTCGCGTCCTTGACCACGATGGGTCGCTGCGCCAAGGCCGACAGCGCTGTCCTCGCTGCGGCGCGGTCCTGCGTGAAGTCCTGCGCAATGTGCAGGCGCTGCTCGAGCGCGAACAGCCCGACCCAGTCGCGCGTGGGCATGCCCGCGAGCATGGCGTCGGCCACCCGTGCGGCCATGGCGCGCGCCTCGGGTGACAACTGGTCGAAGACGAAAGCCACGACCGAGGGCGGCTCCTCGCCAGCCGCACTCGGACTGACCGCGGTGGCCTGACTCTGGGTGGCCGTACTGGGAGTTGTCGGGGCAGGGGAAGGGACCCGCCCTGAAGACGCATCCAGTGGACGACCGCCCGGTCCGAAGATCGCGGTGATCGTCTGCCGGGAACCATCCTCACTGAGCTCGAACTCCGTCGTGGCCATGTCGCGGACCGGCACACCCTTGCCGTCGCGGACCACCACGTCAAACAGGATGGTGGTCGTCGACGTGCTGAGGGACGGCTGCTGCGGAGCGGCTGTCGCCGCCACACAGATACACAGGCACCCAATCACGGTCAAATGTCCGCGCATGGTCTATCCGCTCCGGGTTGTGACTTCAGCATACGCCAGCCAGCAGATCGCATGAGAGTGGCGACGTTCAGAACAGCTCAGCCAAATATGCTCAAACATGTAATCTACGATCTCGCTCGTTGACATACGACATCAGTCGTAGTACAACGTGGTCACCGAGGAGAATTCATGGTCAAACGTGCCGCAGCACCAACGCCAACCGACGCCGAGCTCGACATCCTTCGCGTGCTTTGGGACCTGGGTGACAGCACCGTGCGTGAGGTCCACGAGGTCGTGTGCGGACTCCGCGATATCGGCTACACGACAGTGCTCAAGCAGATGCAGGTCATGCATCAGAAGGGGCTGCTGACCCGCGAGGAACGCTTCAAATCGCATGTGTATGCGCCGGCCCAGCCCCGCGCGGAGACGCAGCGTGCACTCGCAGGGCAACTGCTCCAGCAGGCGTTCGGCGGCTCTGCGCGCAGTCTGCTGCAGAGCGCACTCGCGGGGCGAAAGGTCGGCGCCCAAGAACTCGAGGAAATCCGCGCGCTGCTGGATCAGGTCCAGAAGCGGGGGCGGTCATGACCGGCGGGCCCGGATGGCTCACGAACCCGTGGCCGATCGCGCTGGGGTGGTTGGTCATCGTCTCGTTGTTCACGACGATGATTCCCGCCCTGCTCCTCGGCGTATGGCGCGTTGTCCGCCGAAGGGCCAGCGCTCTGGAGCAGTACCGAGCCGCATCCGTCGCGTTCGCCTCGGCGATCGTGCTCGCCATGCTTGTCGGACCGGTCCTGTTGGTGGCCGCGAGAGCGTTCGTCCCTACGAGAGCATCCGCAGTCAGCTCGATGCGGTCCAGCATTCCCACAAGTCAACCTCGACCGACCGATACGGTGCCTCCCCGTACCAATCGCGAGCAGGTAGTGAGCGATGAACCCGGGCTCGTGGCCGCCGCATACGTGTCGCCTTCAGCAGTGGGAACGGTCGCGATCGTGTGGGTGCTCGGAGCCGCGCTGCTGGTCGGACGCCTCGTGTACGCCTGGGGCGCCGCCAATCGACTGCGTAGGCGCGCCACATTGATGGATGACGGGGTCTTACGCGAGACATTCGAGCGACTGAGCGCCGCAGCGCACGCGGAGGGCACGAGCCTCGTCATCTCTGCCGAAGTGGACGCACCCGTCGCGTTGGGGATTCATCACCCCGCGGTGGTCCTGCCGACACACCTGCTGGACGTGACGGCAGCTGACGGATTGGCGCCAATCCTCGTGCACGAGCTCACGCACGTGCGCCGGCGCGACTACGCAGCCAACCTCGTCCAAGCCGGTCTTGAGGCGCTGATGTTCCACAGCCCCGCGATGTGGTGGATAGGCCGTCGCATCCGAGAGGCACGCGAGTTCCACTGCGACGACGTGTCTGCCGAAGCCGCCGGGGACCGTGCGCGCTACGTGGAAGCGCTGACGCTTGTGGCACGCCTCGGCACCCTGCAGCACGCGCGCCCGGCCGTCGGTATGGCTGGCCCGCGACTCATCACCCGCGTCCGTCGCTTGCTTGAAGGAGAACCCACCATGTCCATGCCACTCGTTCGCTCCGCGTTGCTCTCGGCCGCCATCATGCTCGTCTCGGCTGCACTGCCGCCGGTCGTCGGCCTCGCCTCGAATCAACTCTCCGCCCAGCTGTTGGCAGGTCGAGGCGTGCAGGGTACCGTCGTGCCATACGGCTTCCCGCAGCGGCAGGACGGAAGTGCTCTGAGGATTCTAGGGGTCTCCTCCACGCCGGCGCACGTGTGCGGTGTGTTCGACCTGCAGAACACGTCCACGATCCCTGTCGAGCGCGTACGCTTCGTAGGCATCCTGTCGTTCAAGCCCGCAGCCAGGCGCCCCGTGCAGATTGTGGAGTCGGACTGGGTGTCGCAGCCCCTGGCGCCAGGCGCCACTGCGCGAGTAAATGCTGGGCTCGTCGACGTCGACCTCGCGTGGCGTGAGGCTCGTGGAGAGCATGTTCAGGCCTTCTGTGCGGTCCGGCAGATCGTGTACGCCAATGGCGTCACCTGGGGCGTGACCCCCAACGCCAACGTGGTGCATGGCAACGAGGCGCTGGACCAGTCGCGACCCACATTGCCCCGTGCGTTTGTCGGGCAGACGCATGCACTCGCCACATCAGGAGCAACCCTGTGTCTCGATGAGAAGGGCGCCGAGTATTCGGGTGGTGCCCAGATCGATATACGGGATGAGCCGGGTAAAGCTGCGCGGTGCTCGGTGGAAGGCCAGTGGGTCGAGGTCGATGCCCGAACCGGCGAGCCATTGGCAGATGTCGAGCGCCAGGTGGTGAGCGTTGAAGTCGCCGTGGACGGGTTGCCGTCCACCATTGCACTGAAGTCCGCAGCAGGGGCAGTGGCCACGGTGCAACTCGCTGGAGGCCGCACGTGGGGCCTCGTGCCGACGGTCGCTGCGAACGGGGACGTCTCCATCGCAGTGCACGACATGTCGAACACGCCCCACCGGCTGGTGGGTTCTCGATCCCTGCAGCCGGGGGAGGCTGCTCGATTCGGGGAAGCTTCGCGAGGCATCAGCGTGAGACTGGCCTCTCGCTAGGTGTCAACCGCGTAGGTGTCCAGGTGCGCCGTCCCTTGAGGCGTGGTGGATTCGGCAGAGCGGCAGGTAATCGTGCCCGGGGGCCAGCCTACCCCGAGAGTGGCCAGTCAGTAGCCCGTCCCAGATATGGGACTGCTCGTCCCGCGAATGGCACGCGGTGTGGCCGTTGAACGCCGGCTTTGGCCGATTGGTCCGAACGGACCCGTTGGCCCCCTGTTTGCCTATGTGCAGGGCGTGCCAGACGTCACCCTCACCGCGCAGGAGCTCCGCACGCGTCGCTGGCGACGACTGCGCGTGCCGGTGATCGCCATTGCGCTCGCCGTCGTCGGCGGCGCCACCGTGATGCGCATGGCGCCCGCGGCGCCGAGCGTCGATGGCGCACCGCTCTGGTTCGACACGGTGGCCCGCGGTGAGCTCGTTCGGGAGGTGCGTGGCACAGGCACGCTCGTCCCGGTCGACACGGCATGGATCCCCGCGTCCACCGACGGACGCGTCGCCCGTATCCACCTGCGCCCCGGGGCCCAGGTGCGCCCCGACGATGTGATCCTCGAGTTGGAGAACCCGCGCCTCGAGCAGGAGGTGCTCGACACGCGGCTGCAGGTGCAGGCCGCCGAGGCGAGGCTGCTCCGCGCCGGTGCCGACGCCACGACGACGCTGCTGGCGCAGGAAGCGCTCGTGGCGCAGACCGAGGCGCAGTACGAGGACGCGCGCGCCGATGCCGACGCCGATGAGGCGCTGCTCGTCGACGGGCTAGTGTCGGAACTGCAGCATCGCCGCACCGCGTCCAAGGCGAGGTCGTTGGCGCTGCAGGTGGCCGCCGAGCGCAAGCGCCTCGAGGTGGGCACGAGCATGCGGCCCTCGCAACTGGCCGAGCAGCAGGCGGAGGTCGAGCGCATGCGCGCCCTGCTCGCCCTCAAGACCGAGCAGCTCGGGCAGCTCGCCGTGCGTGCGGGCATGGCCGGCGTGCTGCAGGCGGTGCCGGTGGAGGTCGGCAGCCAGGTGGCGGCCGGCACCAACGTCGCCCGTGTCGCCGATCCCACCCTTCTGAAGGCGCAGGTGCGCGTGCCGGAGACGCAGGCGCGCGACGTGCAGATCGGGCAGGTCGCCCGCGTCGACACGCGCAACGGCATTGCCGAGGGCCGCGTGGCCCGCGTCGACCCGGCCGCCGTGAGCGGCACGGTCCTCGTCGACATCGCGTTCACGGGGCCGGTCCCCGCCGGGGCGCGCCCCGACCTGTCGGTCGACGGCATCGTCGAGATCGAGCGCCTCGCCAACGTGCTGTACATGGCGCGGCCGGCCGCGGGCCAGGAGGGCGGGACGATCAGCGTCTTCGCGGTGCAGGCCGACGGCATGGCCGCCCGCCGCCAGGTGCGACTCGGCAAGGGTTCGGTGCGGCACATCCAGGTAATCGAAGGACTGCGCGAGGGCGAACGCGTGGTCCTCTCGGACATGTCGGCCTGGGATCAGGTCGACCGGCTGCAGATCAAGTAGAGTCCGCGGGAAAGGGCACGACAGTCATGACACACCCCCTGATTCGGCTCGAGGGCATCCGCAAGGTGTTCGAGGGCGACGAGATCCAGACGCACGCCCTCGACGGCATCCACCTCGCGATCGAGTTCGGCGACTACGTCGCCATCGAGGGGCCGTCGGGATGCGGCAAGTCGACGCTGCTGTCGATCCTCGGCTTGCTCGACACGCCGACGGAGGGGCGCTACTGGCTGAACGATCGCCCCGTGGAGAGCCTGTCAGTGGCCGACCGGGCGCGCACGCGCAACCGGGAGATCGGGTTCATCTTCCAGAGCTTCAACCTGATAGGCGACCTGTCGGTCTATGAGAACGTGGAGCTGCCGTTGACCTACATGGGCATGGCTCGTGCCGAGCGGCGGCAGCGCGTGGAGCAGGCGCTCGAGCGGGTAGGCATGGGCCATCGCGCGCGGCACCTGCCGGGGCAGCTCTCGGGTGGGCAGCAGCAGCGGGTCGCCGTGGCGCGTGCCGTCGTGACGCAGCCGTCCATCCTGCTGGCCGACGAGCCGACCGGCAACCTCGATTCCCACAACGGCGAGCTGGTGATGGAACTGCTGCGCGACCTGCATCGCGATGGGGCGACCATCTGCATGGTCACGCACGATCCGCGCTATGCCGCGCACGCCAACCGCACGGTGCACCTGTTCGACGGCCGCGTCGTGCAGGAGGAGACGGTCCCCGCGGCCGGGGCCGCCGCGGTTGGTGTGCTCGAGCCGCCCCGGTAGACTGCCGGCCATGGTGGCCTCCGTGACCTCCCGTGCGCGTGCCCGCGTCCTCGTGGCCGATGACCAGCCCGACGTGCTCGAGGCCGTGCGCCTGTTGGTGAAGCTGGAAGGCTACGAGGTCGACAGTGCGGGTTCGCCCGCGGCGGTGCTGGCGGCCGTCGAGGGACGGCAGCACGACGTCGCGCTCATCGACCTCAACTACGCGCGCGACACGACATCTGGCCTCGAGGGCCTCGACCTGCTGACGCGTCTGCGCCAGGTCGATCAGACCCTCCCGATCATCGTGATGACCGCGTGGGGCACCGTCGACCTCGCCGTGGAGGCCATGCGCCGCGGCGCGGGGGACTTCATCCAGAAGCCGTGGGAGAACGCGCGACTGCTCGCGGTGCTGCACACCCAGGTGGAACTCGGGCGGGCGCAGCGGCGTGCCCGCCGGCTCGAGGCGGAGAACGCGTTGCTGCGCGCCTCGCCAGGCGCAACCCTGGTCGCCGAATCGCCGGCCATGCAACCCGTGCTGCAAGTGCTGGCGCGTGTCGGTCCGTCGGACGCGCACGTGCTCATCACCGGCGAGAACGGCACCGGCAAGACGCTGCTGGCGCGTGCCCTGCACGACGCATCGGACCGCGCCGCCGCGCCGTTCGTGGCCGTGAACACCGGTGGCCTGTCGGAGACGTTGGTCGACAGCGAGCTGTTCGGGCACGAGCGCGGCGCATTCACCGATGCCCGCGCCGAGCGGCTCGGACGCTTCGAGGTGGCCGACGGCGGCACGTTGTTCCTCGACGAGATCGCCAACATGCCCCTGTCGGTGCAGGCGCGCCTGCTCCGCGTGCTGGAGACGCACGAGTTCGAGCGGCTCGGGTCCTCACGGACTCGCAGCGTCGACGTGCGGGTGCTCTCGGCCACCAATGCCGACCTGCAGGCCGAGGTCGAGGCGGGGCGCTTCCGTCGCGACCTGTTGTTCCGGCTGAACACGGTGGAGGTGCGGATGCCGCCACTGCGGGAACGCCGCGAGGACATCCCGCTACTGGCCTCCACGTTCCTCGAGCGACACGCCCGACGCTACCGCAAGCCCGTGGACGGCTTCGAGCCCTCGGCGATGCAGGCCCTGCTCGAGCACCCGTGGCCCGGCAACATCCGCGAACTGGACCACGCCGTGGAGCGCGCGGTGCTCATGACGGAGGGTGTGCGCATTGCGCCCGCCGCCTTGGCGCTTCACCCCTCCCGTGACGGGGGGCCGCGCATCGACGACATGAGTCTCGAGGAGGTCGAGGCCTACCTCGTGCGCAAGGCGCTGGACCGCCATGGCCGTAACGTGAATGCCGCCGCCGACGCGCTCGGGCTCAGCCGCAGCGCCCTGTATCGTCGGATGCAGCGGTTCGGCCTGTAATCAATGGCCCACCGCATCCGACTTGCCGTGTGGCTGGTGCTCGTGGCGGGGCCGGCGCTGGGGATGGCGGCCGCGGGTGCGCTCGGGATGTTGCGTCCCGGCTGGCTGGCCAGTGTGGGCCTGTTGGCACTGACGATCTGGACGGCCTACGCCGCGTACCGGGTGCACGCCGCGGTGGCGGCGCCGCTGCGCACGACCGCGGCGCTCCTGCAGGGCCTGAGGGAAGGCAACTTCTCCGTCCGCGCGCGGGGCGATGGCCAGCACGACGACGTGGGAGTGCTGCTGGCGGAGTTCAACGCACTGGCAACCTGGTTGCAGGCACGGCGGCTCACCGACATCGAGGCGAGCGCGCTGCTGGCGACGGTCATGTCGGAACTCGAGTCGGCGGTGCTGGCGTTCGACGGCCGACAGGTGCTCCGTTTGGCGAATCCGGCAGCGGCGCGGTTGTTCACCAGGCCGGTGGAGGACCTGCTCGGCCGATCGGCAGCGGAACTGGGGTGCGAGCGGCTGCTCGAGCCACAGGCGGCTGGACTCATGTCGCTCGAGTTCCCGGGCGCGGTGGGGCGCTGGGAGGTGCGGCACTCGTCCTTCCGGCAGGACGGGCTCGCGCATCACCTCGTGGTGTTGCACGACGTGAGCCGCGCGCTGCGGGAAGAGGAGCGCCTCGCGTGGCGACGCTTGATCCGGGTGCTCAGTCACGAGTTGAACAATTCGCTGACGCCGATCACCTCGATCGCCAACAGCCTCGGGCGCTTCGTTGCGCGTGCGGAGATGGACGAGGCCTCGCGCGACGACGTGCAGCGCGGCTTGGGGGTGATCGAGTCGCGCGCCCAGGCGCTCAATCGGTTCCTGAAGGGGTACGCCACCCTGGCGAAGCTGCCGCCCCCCGCGGTGCAGGACGTGTCGTTGAGTCCCCTGGTGACCCAAGTGGCGGCGTTGCAGCGGTCGCCGTCCTTACGCCTTGCGGGCGGGCCCGACGTGACTGTCAGGGCCGATCCGGACCAACTCGAGCAGTTACTGATCAACCTCGTACGCAATGGCCTCGACGCGGTGCAGGAGACGGGTGGCGCGGTGCAGGTGGAGTGGGAGACCGGGGCCGCTGGTGAGTTGGAAGTGCGTGTGGTCGACGAGGGGCCAGGGGTCGCCGCCGGTGCTGATGTGTTCGTGCCCTTCTTCACGACCAAGCCCGGGGGCACTGGCATCGGTCTCGCGCTGTGCCGACAGATTGCCGACGCGCACGGCTGGCAGGTGACGCTGGAGAACCGTACCGACGTCGCCGGCTGTGTTGCGCGTCTCCGAGTGCCTCTCACGTAGGTGCGCGTGCATAAGGGGCCAGTCTCCGAACGGTGCCATGTCCTGAGGGTCTGTTCATGCGTGAAGACATCGCGTACGCCGTCACACTGTTCCGGCGTTCACCAGCACTCTCCGCCCTGGCCGCCCTGGCCCTGGCCATCGGCATCGCGTCGACCACGGCGCTGTTCTCGGTCGTGCATGCTGTGCTGCTACGCCCGCTCCCGTACGCCGACCCAGGCCGCCTCGTCGCGATCGAGGCCACCGACCCGGCGTCGCCGACGCCGACCAACGGTGACCACAGCTACGTGCTGACCGGGGCCGAGGCGCAGGGCCTCCTCGAGATGACGGACGTCTTCGCCGGGGTCAGCATCCAGGAGTTGTGGACCGACAGCTGGCAGGCCCGCTACGCGCTGACCGCCGCGGGGGACGGGGAGCGACTGCGCGGCGCGCTGGTCGACGCCAACCTGTTCGAGGTACTCGGCGTGACACCGGTCGTCGGGCGAACGCTCGCGGGGACGCCCGCAGTCAGCGACGGCGTGGTGATCAGCCACGGCCTCTGGCGGCGGCGCTTCGGTCAGCGCATGGACGTGGTGGGACAGACCGTCCCTATCGACGGCGTGCCTCGCCCCATTCTGGGCGTGCTGCCAGAGCGGGTACGGATGACGTATCCCCTCGACACGGACATCTATCTGCGCCGTCCCGACACGCTGTATGCCCTCGCGCTCTCGTACCAGGCGGTCGCGCGTCTCGCACCCGGCGTCTCGGTGACGGCCGCCTCGACAGCGCTCGAGCGCCTCACCAGTCGTGGGGAACGCGGGATTCGTCCGAGGCTGGTGGCCACACCGCTCCGCGAACGTCACACGGCACATGTGGAGCGCGGCATCTGGATGGTCGCCACTGGGGCTGGCGTGTTGTGCCTGGCCGGAGCGTCAAACGCCGCGTTGCTCCTGCTGACGCGAACGTTGCGCCGGTCCAGGGAGATGGAGATCCGCCTGGCCATGGGTGCGTCGCGATGGCGCGTGCTCCGGATGCTGATCACCGAGCACGCCGTTGTCGGGGTGGCCGGCATCGTTGCCGCGTTCCCGTTCACCAGGTACGGCATGCCGTTCTTGCTGGCACTCGCACCGCCCAACACGCCCAGACTGGATGAGGTCGAAGTGCACCTGCCGGCCTTCCTGGTGGCCGTCGTGATCGCCTGCCTGTCGGTCCTCCTCACTGCGGTCGCATCGTACCTGGGGGTGATCGGGGGCGCTGTGCGGCCCACGCCTGGGCAGCTCGGTGTCACGGCCACGGTCTCGCCTGGAGCCCGCCTGCTGAGGCGCGCGTTGCTGGTTTCGCAGGTCGCACTCACGCTCGTCCTCCTGTCGGCGGCCACGCTGCTGCTTCAGAGCTTTCTGAACGTGTGGCGGATTGACCTCGGTTTCAACCCATCGCACGTGATCACCGCGCAGTTCAGTCCGGTGCGACAGGGAGCAGCACCACCGCAGGACCGCGAAGCGGCAGTGGCACAGGCGCGCCGACTGGGTCAGACGCTTGCCGCACTTCGCGCTGGGCTTGCCGGCGCGGCGAACGTCGAGGCGGTGGCCCTGGCGGGCGCCGTCCCGATGGAACTCGGCCCAGGGTATACGTTCCTCCCGCAGTCGCGGCAGGTCGACCTGCGGCATGTGCCCCGCATCGACGTGGCCTACCGCGAAGTCAGCGCCGGGTACTTCGACGTGATGCGGATCCCGCTGCTCGCGGGCCGGACGCTGACCCAGGACGACGTCGACGGCGATCGGCGCGTGATGGTCTTCTCGCGCGCGCTGGCCTCACGCATGTTCCCCAACGTATCGCCGCTCGGGCAGATCGTGCACTGGGACGAGCCGTATGAGGTGATCGGCGTGGTCGGCGATGTGCGGTGGGAGCGTCCCGAAGAGCCTGGTCCTCCCACGTTCTACAAGGTGAAGCGCGAAGGGGGCGGGATCAGTCACCTCATGATCCGCACAACCTTGTCTCTGGGTGACGCCGTGGCCCTCGTGAGGGGCCGTCTGCGTGCGTTCGATCCGGATCAACCGATCGATCGCATCGACTCGTTGAGCACCATCGTCAACAGGGCGATGGCCGAGCGACAGTTCTATGCGGCGACGACCAACGTCTTCGCCGTCCTTGCGTTGGTGCTCGCGGTGATGGGTGTCGCCGGCGGTGTGACGGCATCAGTCACCGAGCGCATGCGGGCGATCGGGATCCGGATGGCGCTCGGCGCGTCGCGTTGGCACCTCCGCTGGTACGCGATGCGTGAAGGCATGGTGCCAGTGGCCTTGGGCATGTTGATCGGCGCGGCGGTGTCGACGTACGTCGTCCAGGCGCTCCGCGCCTTCTTGTTCGAGCTCTCGCCGTTCAATCCCGCCTCGCTCGGCCTCGCGCTCGGCGCCATCGCCGTGTGCTCGGGCGTGGCTGCCTGGCTGCCCGCGCGGCGGGCGCTCCGCATTACACCCTCGGCCGTGCTGCGTGAGGAGTAAGTGCGGTAGGGCCGTGTGTCGCGACAGCGAGAGCTGCAAGGGAGTGTGAGCGGCTGCCGCCGTCGCTACTCCCTAGCGAAGGGTGTGCGCATCTCGCATGGAAGAGTCGAATCCGTGAGCGCGACATGGTGTCAAACAGAAGCAGCGGAGGAAGCATGGTGCGGAGCCAGACGTGGCTGAAGGCGGTGTCTCGTGTCGCTCGCGTCTGGCGACGACGGCCAGCCCTGACGCTTGCCGTTGTCGGGACGATGAGTCTGGCCCTCGCGATGAGCGTCGCGATGAGCGCGATCCTCGAGACGGTGGCCCGGCGCGCCCTCGTGTTTCCGAACGGCGCCGAGCTCGTTCAGCTGTTCGATGAAGCGCCAGACGAGGGCAGTTCCGGGAGCACACTGCCCATCGTGGGTTTTGCCGAATGGCGCCAGGCGTCGAGGCTGTATCGTCAACTCGCCGCCTATTCGAGTGGCGACGCCACGGTCTGGGTGAATGGACGAGCGCGCGTCCTCCCGGTCACGTCCAGCAGCGGGAATCTGCTCGCCACGCTGGGCATTGCTCCTGAGGCGGGCCGCCTGCCGACGATTGACGACGAGGGCGTGGTCCCGTGTGCGGCGGTCGCGACGCGTGGCACCGCGGTCACCAACTTCGGCGGTGCGGAGGCCGCACTGAACCAGGCGGTGACCGTCGATGGCCGCCCCTGTCAGGTCGTCGGCGTCGTGGCTGATCGGTACGCCTTCCCCGGTGACCGGACGGGCCTGTACATCACCATCGCACCCCGCGCCGAGGTGCTGCGCAGCCCGGATGGTCGCGTGGGCATCAGCATCGCGCAGGTCCAAGTCCTCGGGTTGCCGCAGCAGGCTGGAACGACACTCCAGATGCAGGCCGAGGCGCACACGTACTTCCGCAACCAGCCGCGCGCACGCTCGCTGCAGGACTCGCTGACGGTCACCTACCAGCAGACGCTACGAACGCTCGGGCTGGCGTCGCTACTCGTGCTGGCCGTGGCGTTGCTGAACCTGTCGGCCGTGCTGGCCGTCACCGCAGTGCAGCGGGTGCGCGAATGGGCGATCAAGGGCGTGCTGGGTGCGAGTCGCGTCGACCTCCTGCAAGAAGTGCTGACAGATGCGTTGGTGTTGGTGGGCTCGGGCAGTGTGGGCGGCGTCGTGCTGGCCATGGCGATGCTCGATCGCGTACGAGCACTGGGGCCGACTGAACTGGCTGACGTGGCACTTCGTCCTGGGTTGCTCGCCGTCTGGGTGATGGCTCTGCTGCCCGTCGTCCTGCTGAATGGGCTGCCCGCCTGGGTCCAGGCATCGCGTCTGGCCATTACGCGCACCGCGCACTTGGGCGCTGCAGGCGTGGCCTCCGTTGCCAGTGTCCCGGCGCGCCGGCTGTTGCCAGGCATCGTGACCGTGCAACTATCCGGGGCGATCGCGCTGGTGGCCGTGTGCCTCTTGTTCATGGCCGCTATCACGGCTGGCCTTACGCGCGCCCGTGGGTTCGATGCCGACGATGTCGTCGTCATTCCGACGTTTCGTGACGTGGACGCTCCGGTCGACGTGTACGTGCGGGACGTGCTGCAGCTGCGCGACTCGCTTGCCGGTGCCGACGGAGCCGTGGCGTCCCTCGCGCTCGATCTGCCGGTGCCCCACTTCGATCGGAGCTTCAGCCTAAGAGGCGAGCAGCACACACGCGGTGCCATCTCGTATTCGCCGAGCGGGCCCGTGCGGGTGTCCCCAGTAGGACCGGAGTATCTGCGTGCGATGCGTACCCTTCTGGTGGCCGGGCGCGACCTCCGTCAGGACGACGGTGCGGCTGCGCCACCAGTGGTCGTGGTGAGTCGCCGGTTCGCCGACCTGCGCCTTGGCGGCGCGCAACGAGCAGTGGGCCAGGTGATCGATGTGGGCTACGTCCGTGGACGCCGGGCCACAGTGGTCGGCGTGGCTGAGAACGTCCGTCGCAGCACCTGGGACGATGCCGAGCTGCCGATGGTCTACATGCCGCTGGCCCAGCGCGATCTCAGCGAGCCCACCGCGGCCCGCGCGCTCGAGCGCATCCTTCTCGTCAGCCGCGGACGAGATGCGCGGGCGTTGTCTGCTTCTTTGGCCGCCGCGCCTCGGTCGATCGGCCTCGGCGAGTCATGGACGCTCCGCCAGGCACGGCTCCAGGAGATGGCGTCCCTGTTCTTGTATCTGACGTTGGCCGCCGTGTTTGGGGCCACGACCCTGTTGGTCGTGGGTCTTGGGGTGTTTGCCGTCACGTCGGAGCACGTCCAGCGAAGCCGGGCGGAGTTCGGCGTCCGTGAGGTGGTCGGGGCGACTCCGTATCGAGCGGTCAGGCCCGCGTGCTTGACGTTCGGCCGGTGGTGGGCGATGGGCGTGGTCGTCGGCATTCTGCTCGGCACGGCGCTGCTGCTTCGAGTTGGCCTTTGGCAGGTGGACGTAGCGAGTTGGTCGCCGGCTATGCTCGGGGCGAGTGCGGCATTGGTCACGTCAGTGGCGGCGTTCGGCGTCGCCGTGCCGCTCAGTCGTATTGTCCGGCGTCAGCCTGCTCAATTGCTGCGAGAGGAATGACAATGAACACAGGCACAGTCTTCGTTGCGACAGCGTTCCTGGCGGGTCTCCTGACGGTCGGAACCCCTGCCCGTTCACAGCCGAAGGCAACAGCGGTCAAGGGCGTAGTACCAGAGTTTACGTACCATGCACCGGCGGACCGCGCACTGGTCGCCCGCATCCGCGAGCAGGCGGGCACAACCGTGCCGAAGGCCCTTCGGCTCGAAGGCACGTTGCAGTGGCGAAACGCGAGCGAGAGCCAGCGATGGGGAGTGACGCTGAAGTGGCCATCGCTCTATCAACAGCGAACAGCCACGGTCATTCATACCCTGGAAGGTGACGTCTACCGGACCAATGGCGGGACGCCCCCTGCAATGCAAGAGGTCGCCCGAGAGAACGTGCGCAACCGATTCGGTGATCTCTCGCTCTTGATCCTCCTGCGGCCGCACGTTCCTGATGTCAGCATCAAGAGTGACGGCACCGCGACCGTCGAGGGCAAGCCGGTGCGCAAGCTCGTGGTCAGCAACACGCAGGGCCCATGGCTGACGCTGTACGTGCATGCCACGGAGGATCGCGTCGTCGCATCGGGCCGGCCCTGGACGATCGACAACGAGTCAGTCGAGCAGTTGATGATCATCCGCGAGCGGCGCAGAGTCGGCGGCATGGAGGTGCCAACCCTGATGGAGCAATTGACGGGCAAGCACCGCGCGGTCATCGCCGCCACAGCGACAGTGGGTCCTTCCGCCAACGTGGACGAATAGGTTCCGTACTGGGTTCGTCAACTAGGCGGATAGAGCTGCCGCGCGCGCACGGCGACGTCTGGCCTGCGGAAACGGACGTCCACCTGCCGGACCTGATTGCGTGAGCCGCGTGGCACCTCCGGTTGCCGGTACACAACCCGGTAGTACTGCCGTGTGTCGCGAACCAGCTGGTGAGGACCGTCCGCTGCGTCTGTGAGCGCGCCTCCGGTCATCCTCACCAACGCCCCGAGGCTGCCGCTGGGCATGTCCGAGGGGCGCCGAACCTTCGTGACCGCAACGGTCGCGGGATGCGGCTTGACCGCTTCAGCTGACGCCTGCTGCGCCCGCGGGTCGATGCCGTAGATTGGTACGTGTGCGACGGAGGACGCGGCCACGACGCGGTCGAATACCTTGCGCGCCTCCGAGCACTTCTGCTCCCGCACTTCACCCCAGTACACACGCCGGATGTCGCTCAGTACGAGCATGGCGCGCCTGGTGCTGGGCTGTTGGGCCATGACCTTGAGCGCGTTCTCGATGACGCCCAGGCTCACCACACTCCGACGGCACGCTTCAGACCTGGACGCCGAGCTGTCGCGCTGTCCGAGGAACTGCCGGATGGTCGTCCTCGACGCGGTGCGGTCGGTCGAGAGTTGCTGAATCAGCGGGAATGGGCCGGTATTCACCACGGCCAGTCGGTCGTGTGGTCCCAGCGCATCCACGAGCGCCAAGGCGGCCAAGACGGCGCCGCTCGTACCGGCCGGTGGAGTGCCAAGGTCATCGAGCACGAGGACGAAGTCGCCGGGCGGCTCGGGTGAGTCACCAGTGATCGTGTCGACGTACTCGAAGGCCTCAATCGGCTGCGCGACGCCGTTGTCGAGCACCACGATGTCGGCGGCGGTCAGGTCGGGAACCGGTTGTCCCTCTCGGGACACGATGACCGTCAGTGTGACGAGCGTCGCTTCGCTCGATGCTGAAGACACCTGGGCGGACGGGATCGCCGCCGTCGTGGCCAGTGACATGGCCAGCAGCGCGGCAGTGGGGCGCCAGGCACGGGCAAGACCACGCATGAGATGTGGACACGCTAGCAGGGCCTTGGGGCGACCGCAATCAGGACGAGGTGGGTACTCGACGGCGCGCGAGTGAGTAGGTACTACTCCTCACGCCAGCATGAAGACTTGCCAGGGCACCCTGGGCACGCGCGGGCGTCGCTGGCGCTGGGGCCCGGCATTGCATCAACCTTCGTGAACCCGCCGGAGCCGCTCGCCTGAGCTTGCCAGCCCGCCATGGGCGTCTGCTAGGCTGCACGCGTTCTCCGGCAGCACGAAGGAGTACGTGCCATGCGAGCTCTCCTGGCCGTTGCAGTCTCTCTCGGTGTCGTTGTCCACACGGGCGCGCAGCCCGCCCCCGACCCTCACGCCCTCCTCGCGGAAGGCGACCGCCTCGCCTGGCTCCGCGCCTGGTCCCAAGCGGAACCACAGTTCACCGAAGCCCGTCGCCTGTTCGCTGCCGCCGGTGACGAGCGCAACGCGCTGTACGCCGAGATCAGCGCCTTACGCGCACGGTTGCCGCGGTTGGCCGTCCCCGAGGCGTCCGCCAGGCTCGCCGAGTACTTGGAACATCCGCTGATGCCGGCGGACGATCGGCTGCGGCTGCGATGCCTGGTCATCAAGGGCGAGACCGACGAGGACCTCGACCCAACGCTGGCCGGCGCGGCCTGGAAGGAGGCCCTGACCGTGGCCGAGCGGCTCGGCGACGAGGCCTGGGCCAACCGTGCGCGCGGCGAACTCGGGCTGGTCGCGTTCCTCGAAGGCAACGCCGGCGGCGCGGTCATGGCACTCGGCTCTGCGTTGAAGCAGGCGCAAGCGAATGGGGATGTCTCGTCGCAGGTCCGGTGGCTGACGCTGTTCGGGCACGGCTACGTGCAGCTCAATCGGCCCCAGGAAGCCCTCGACTTCTATGATCGCGCCCTGAAGGTCGCGGAAACCTTGCCGGAACTGCAGTTTCCGACGATGACGTACGTCGGCCGCTCCAACGCGCTCATCAAGCTGGGGCGCATCCCGGAAGCGGACGCCATCCTCGTGCGCGCCACGGAGCACGCGGCCAAGTACGACGCACGCGGGTACCAGGCCCAACTGGTCGCACAGCGCGCGGCCATCGCCCGACAGCGGAAGGACCTGGTGGGAGCACTCGGTCTCTACGAGGAGGCGGTGGCCCTGGCGCGTGCTTCTGGCGGCCTACGCCTGGTGGCCGACATCGAGCTCGAACAGGCCCAGGCGCTGCGCGAGGCGCAACAGGTGGCGGCCGCCGAGCGGGTGCTACTGGACGCGACGACGATCGCCCGCGACATGGAGGAACGCTTCCTGCTCCCTCGCTTGCTCGCCGAGACCGCCGATCTCCGCGCGGGACAGGGGCGGCGTGTCGAAGCGGCGGCGCTGCTCGAGGAGGCCAGCGAGGTGCTCGAAGGCTTGATCACCGCGGCCAGCAGTCCTTGGGCTCAGGGCCGGATCATCAACGGGATGGACGATGTGCTGACGGCGCGCATCCGGCTGGAAGCCGCGCGGAAGCCCGATGTCCAGCGTGCCTTCGCCATCGTCGAACAAGCCCGCGCCCGGTCCCTGTTGGAGCTGCTGGTCAACCGGCCGGCAAGGGCCGAGCGGCCGCCGCAGGAGGTGCGCACGGTGGAAGCGCGCATCGCCCAGCTGCAGCGGACACTCCTGCACACCCGTGAACGAGCCTCGAGGCAGCGCCTGCTGGCCGACATCTTCGCCGCGGAGGAGCAGCTCGCACCCAGCGTGACGGCGATGTTCGATCGCACGCGCCGCACACGCTCGCAGCTCGACGTGTCGCTGACCGACGTGCAGCGCGCCTTGCGTGCTGACGAGGTGCTGGTGCAGTACGCCCTCGCGGACCCGGCGTCGCTGGCGCTGGTCGTGACGCGCACGACCGCGCGTGTGCAGCCACTTCCGGGGCGCACCCGCCTGGCTACAGAAGCGACGACGCTGCTCGACGCCATTGCCAGCGACGCGAGCATCACGGTCGCCGCCAGACGCCTCGGGACGAGCCTGCTGGATGGGATCCCGGAACTGGCCGGCAAGCCACGGCTCCTCGTGAGCCCTGACGGAGACCTGTATCGCGTTCCATTCGATGTCCTTCGCCACGCGACGAGCCGCCCGCTCCTGGACACCCACGTCGTGTCCTACGTCCCCTCCGCATCCGTCCTCGTGGTGTTGCGAGGACGTACCGCGAACGTGGGCGACCGGCGAGTGCTTGCCGTGAGTGCATCCCCCGGCGCCCCGGTCGCACTCGGGCAGGCGGGCGCACGGCCGCGTCTCGCGCGCAACGTGTACGGCACCGATGGCTCGAAGCTGCGGCAACTGCCCGGTGCAGACGATGAGGCGAGGGCCGTGGTCCAGTTGCTCGGGGCGCAGGGGAGCACCGCGCTCATCGGGGAAGCGAGCACCGAGACGGCCGTGAAGCGGCAGGCGCTGCAGCCCTACCAGGTGATCCACGTCGCCGCGCACGGGTTGCCGAGTGCGAAGTTCCCGGCCCGCGCGGCCCTCCTCGTCCAGCCGGATGCCGTCGAGGACGGCCTGTTGCAGGCGCGCGAGATCCTGTCGTTCCGCCTGTCGGCCGCCCTCGTCACGCTCTCGGCCTGCGACACGGGCAGTGGCAGTGTGCACGGCCAGGATGGCGCCGCCACCCTCGTCCGCCCCTTCATCGCCGCGGGCGCCCGCTCCGTCGTTGCAAATCTCTGGGCCGCCGACGACACGTTCAGCCTGGCCCTCATGCGTGAGTTCTACCGGCGGCTCGCCACCGGAGCGGACGTCGCGACCGCCCTGCGCGGCGCCAAGCGTCACATGCTGGCCACGTTCGGTCCACACGCCACGCCGCGGCTCTGGAGCGGCGTGCTGGTCTACGGTGACGGCCGCGCCAGGGTCGCACCCAGGCCAGCCACCACCAAGGGGAACTGAGATGCCCGTCCTCACCGAGCAGCAGCGTCGCGCGGTGCTCGATGCCGTCCTGCGCGTCATCGACACGAAGTACATGGGGCCGGAGGCAAACACGGTCGCCCTGCGCGCATCGCACGAAGCACGTGTCGTCGACAGCAGCGATCCCGTCGAGTTCGAGGCCGCCATGAACGGCCTGCTCAAAGAGCTCGGGGTGAGCCACACCGGGTTCTTCCACGAGTCGACGCCGCGTGCGGCCGGGCGGGTGGCCATCGCGGCCACATTCACGAAAGCGGAGACCAGCGACGGTGAGCGCTGGATGTTCCAGGACGTGCATCCCGGTGGCGTGGCGGCAGGCGCCGGGATCAAGCCGGGCGATGTCCTGCTGTCGGTCCGGGGCCAGGAACTCGTTCCACCCCAGGCCACGCCGTTTGCGCTCGGTGAGCGCTACGAGATCGTCGTGCGTCGCCCCGATGGCACGACGGTCTCGCCGATGCTTGATGTCCCGCGTCCCAAGGACAAGACGCGTCCACTCGTGGTGCCCGACCAGGTCGTGACGGCGCGGCGCCTCGAGGACGGCACCGGCTATATGCGGGTGACGATGTTCCCCGGGGTGCTGGGGATGGACGTGGCGCGGGACATGAGCCGCGCCGTGCAGGAGCTCGGGACGGATCGGCTCGTAGTCGACCTTCGCGGCAACACCGGCGGAGGCATCGGGTGCCTGCGCCTCATGAGCCTGCTGTGCGACGAGCGGCGTGGCGTGGGCTACAGCGTGGGCAAGGCGACCGCGAAGAAGGGCTACCGCAAGGAGGACCTGGCCGTCTTCGACCGGATCCCGACCTCGAAGTGGGGCGCACTCGCGCTCATTCCGCGGTTCGCCCTGGCGGGCCGGTCAGTGGCCGTGTTCACGGAAGCCTTGGGGGCCAAGGCGCACCACGGCCGCACGGCCATCCTGGTGAACGAACACTCGGCGAGCGCCGCGGAGATGGTGGCCGCGTTCGCGCAGGAGAACGGCCTGGCCACGCTCGTCGGTACGAAGACCGCGGGCAGGCTGGTCGCAGCCAGCGCCTTCAAGGTGGGGCATGGCTACCGCGTCGCGCTGCCCGTGGCGGAGTACTACACGTGGGCGGGAGCACGGCTGGAGGGGGTGGGTGTACACCCCGACGTCGACGCCCGCTCGGATCCGGACGCCATCAGGAGCGGGCACGACACGGAACTCGCCGCCGCCTGCAATCATCTCCGTTCGGCACCAGGCGCAGTGACACCGAGACAGAGTGTCGAAACCTGAGCTGTCGAGGTAGGCGACGGTCGCGTTCAGTCCTGTCCGCCGCAGGAGGCAGGCAGCTGTCCACCCCGAGGGACTACCTCGAGGACCAGGACCGCAATCGTCAGTAACCATCGATACAATGCTGAGGCACACATATTGAACGGTGGAGTGACCAACCACCCTCCAGGGGAGCCTCCATGTCGAGTGTCCGGCTCGGTCGTCGCGGTGTGATATTTGGCCTTGCTGGTCCCGCCTTCGTTGGCCTTGTCGCCATCAGCGCACCGCCGCCGGCCTCGGCCCAGATCGGCATCATGGACCTGTCCCGTCCGCCACGGCAGGAGCGCTCGGTTGAAGTGCGTTCCACCTTGCCTCAGTGGGTGGCGATGCCCAGGGATGCGCGCATCCTGACAAGCGACGGCCTCGAGATGCGTCCGCTCAAGAACTCGGCGGTCACCTACGAGAACGCCAAGTTGGGCGTGCTCGTCGGGGCGTTGCGGAACGCCGGTGGGTGCGCGCGGAACCTGACCGTGCGCCTGCAGTACACCGACGACCACTGGCGCCCGCTCGGCGACCCGATCGAGAACGAGGCCCGCGTGAGCCAGGTCGACCCGGGTGCCGCACTGCCGTACAGGTTCCGCCTGCGACGGAACGATGAATTCAAGGAGCCCCCATCCGGCTACATCGTGCAGGTCGCGGAGGATGGGAAGGCCGTCGCCGCGACATTGCAGTGGGTCGATCGAAACCGGAAGATCGACACCTCGCCGTGCCCACCGACCGACCTGGTGACCACCTTTGCCGAGAAGAAGCGCCGAGCCACGCTCAGTGGCTACAGGGTTGACGGCACGCTCACGGTGAACAACGGTGGCCCCGTGCGACCTGACGGCATCATGCTGACCGCTCTACTTCTGGACGAGGGCGGGGAGGTGCTCGAGGTACTCACGGGCATTCCCGAGCCGAAGCCGAAGGAGTTGCCGTCCGGATTCATCGAGAACGCGCAGGTCATCGCATTCAGCCTCTCGACGGGTATCCCGCTGGGCAAGGCTGTGCAGACCGTTCAGTTCTTCGCGGAACTCTTGCCGGGGGCACGTCTCGTGCCCGAGAGCCCAGGTAAGCAGGAGTGAGCAGCATGACGGGGCACACGACACGGCTTCACCTGCTGCTGGCATCCGTGCTGTGTGGGGTGGTGTTCAGCGTAACCGGCCTCGCGCAGGACGCTCGGCCTGCCACACAGCCGACGTTCCGTGCGGAAGTGAGCCTCGTCGAAGTGGTGGCCGTCGTCACAGGCGAGGACGATCGCAGCTTGGAGGATCTCGCAGCATCGGACTTCGAAGTGCTGGAGGACGGCACGGCGCGCACGCTGGTGTCCGTGCGCAAGCTGAGCGCCGAATCGAGACAAGCGGCCGTGGTGGGCGCGAGTGCAGGCGCGGCGGAAGCCTATGTGGAACGCCTGCCGACCAGCACGGCGTCTGCTGACGCGCCGGCGTTCGTGCTTCTGCTCGACGATCTCGACACCAGTCCCCGTGATTCGCACCGTGTCATCAAGACTGGCGAGCGCGCTCTGTCGTATGTGCCGGATTCGGCCCTCTTGTCGGTGGTGACCACGAGCGGTATCGGGGGCTCCTTACTGACACTCCAGCCGCCCAGCCCTTTGCACATCAAGCAGGTGCGTGACTTCCGCGGCCAGTTACTGTTGCGCCCCAGGCTGATGTCAGGAACGGCACCGAGTTCGGTAAGCGCACCATGTGGCGTTGGTTCGGGCGTACTCGACTCCCTCGATTGCGCCGACCCCACGCGACCAGCTCGGCGCGCGGCTGCCGTGGCCGCTGCAGCGGAGATCCTCGGGCGCGCGGGATCCCGGCGCAAAGTGCTGCTGTGGGTCACCCAAACGATGGGCGTGTCTCCGCTGGATCCGGAGGGAAGCCGGCGGGAGCAGAGACGCGCGTTGGCATCGGCACTGAACAGCGATGTCGTCGTGTACGTGCTCGACCCGCGCGAGAACACTGGCGGTGTTGAGCTTGCTGACGAGAAGCGCTCTGGAGGGAAGCTGCGGGCCGGGACCGCCACAACCCAGTTTGCGGGCGGCGCAGGCATGACGATCGACCTGGACGTCGACGACATGGTTGCCGTGCCGTTGACGCAAATCACACGCGAGACCGGTGGCCGCTACATCACCATGGCCAACAACCTCGGCGACCTGATGGGCCGCATCATCGAGCAGAACTCGACGTCGTACCTGCTCGTGTACGAGTCGCCGGTGTCGCGGACGCCGGGACGCCACCGCATCGACGTCCGAGTCAAGCGCCCTGGTGCGCGCGTGTCGGCTCGGCGCGGTTATGTCGTCGAACCTCCTGTCGCGGGCGCGCCAGCGTCGACGGTGGACGCCAGCCTGCTGCGCCGCACACTCCTCGGAAGTGCCCCCCAAGGGCAGTTGCGCCTGACCGTGCAGGCCGTGCCCCGCTTCGCCACGGGCAAGAGCGGCGCCGTCTCTGTGACCGTGCTGGCCGAGGACATGGCGGGGCGTGTCGCCGGGCCCCTCGACGTTGTTCTGGCGACGTTCGACGATGAGGGGCGCGTCAGCAATCAGCACCAGGTTCGGCTGGAGCCACCAACGGCCGGCGCGCCGCTCGAGTTCACCACGGAGCTACCGCTCTCGCGCGGCCGACACCAGCTCCGCGTGGCCGCGGTGACGAGTGACGCCAGCAAGACGGGCCTTGTGATCACGCCGGTCGAGGTCATCGAGCCGGGACGGCAATTGCTCATGGCGTCGCCGCTTGTGCTCCAGCAAGTCGGCGAGCAGGTAGCCCCGACGGCGGTCAGGCGTTTCGTCAGCGGGGCTGCTCTCGGGGTGCAGGCGGAAGTAGCGGGCCGCCCCGTGCAGGACGGCAAGGTCGCCGTCAAACTGATCGTGACGGACGCGAGTGGCGCTGTCGTGAAGACGGCTGATGCGACCCTCGACGGGGCCGGCTTGTCGGACCGGCGTCGCGCCACGGGGCTCGTGGATACATCCGGCCTTGGGCCTGGCGCGTACCTCCTGACCTTGGAGGCCGGCACGGGCAACCCGGACAGCGCGGTGCGCCACGCGATCCCTGTTCGCCTGGATGCCGGTCCCGCCGTGCCCACGGCCGGTGTCCTCCGGCACTCGGTGGTCGCCCATGGACCGGCCTCGAGGCACCCGGAGCCCGGCACTTTCGTCATCCGTGACGAAGGCACGTGGC
>NZ_JALHPM010000009.1:0-74373 GCF_022842525.1 Luteitalea sp. | reverse complement strand
ACCCGATTCGGCGTACTCCAGGAACGCCTTCAACAGGGGACCGCCCTTCGACTGGCCGTCGTGGATGTCGCTGGCCCGCATCGACGAGAACACCCGCATCGCCCGGCGCGCCCGCGTCGTCAGCACGTTCAGGCGTCGCCAGCCGTTGTCGCCGTTGAGGGGCCCGAAGTGCTGGCGCAGCCGACCGTCACGCCCCTTCGCGTACGTGACGCTCAGGAAGATCACGTCGCGCTCGTCGCCCTGGATGTTCTCCAGGTTCTTGACGAAGAACGGCTCGTGACGACTGCGATCGAAGAACGGCTCCAGGGACGGGTCGTCACGTCTCCGCTCCTCGAGCAGATCCTGGATGGCCAGCTGCTGCCGCAGATTGAACGTGCCGACGCCCAGGGTCAGTGCCCTCGCGCCGGCCTGCTCGGCCACCGCCTGCTCGCGTGCGAAGGCGACGACGGCGTCGGCGACCCGACGCGCTTCGATCAGGTTGAGGCCCTTCCCTTCGTACACGGCGTCTGCCACCAGTTCGAAGCGCAGCCCGAGGCGTTCCGACATCGGCTCCACGCTCGGGAACGTCAGCAGGTCGCCATCGTAGAAGCTGACGTTCGAGAACGAGATCAGCGACTCGTGGGCGCTCCGGTAGTGCCACTTGAGCCGGCTCATGGGCACACCGCAGCCCATGAACGCCTCCAGGATGCTCTCGGCATCCGGCACGTCGACACCGTCATCGCTGTCGGCCGCCGCGAGGTCGTCGCGAGCGGCCGTGAAGAAGTTCGTCGGCGGCAACTGTTTCGGATCGCCGACGACGACGAGCTGCGCGCCGCGGACGATGGCGCCGACGGCGTCTTCGGGCGGCAACTGCGAGGCCTCGTCGAAGACCACGAGATCGAACGTCGGCCGATCCCCCTTCGTGAACTGCGCCACCGAGAGGGGACTCATGAGGAACACGGGCTTGATGGCGCGCACCGCGGCAGCGGCGAGCCCGAGCGTCTCGCGGATGGGCCGATGGTTGCGCTGCTTGGCCATCTCGCGGCGCAGCACCGGCATCGCGGCGTCGACATCGTCTTCGTGCAGCCGGGTCTGCACCCGGGCACGCAGGGACGCGACGAGGCGGGCGCGATTGTCCTCGAGGACGCGGCGGTCGAGGTCGCGGAACTCGCGGACGCGCTGCTCGTGCGACAGCGCCTGGAACCGGGCGAGCGCGGGGCGGGCGTCGACGCAGGCGGCCAGCCAGGCGAACCAGAAGGCCCGCGGCACGGCGCGCGGCAGGTCAGCGAAGCGGAGGCGGCCGGCGTCGGCCAGATCGACCGCGAATGCCGCCAGCGTGTCGAGCGCGTCCTGACGCGCTGCGGCGAACGCGCCCCATCGTGCAGCGCGCGCGGCGTCGGTCACGAAACCCGCGGCTCGCTCGTGCACCTGCTCGATTGGCAGACTCGCGAGGCTGGGGCGATCGGCCCGCCACTGCAGCAGGGTGGCCAGACGCTCGACGCACGTGAGCAGCTCGGACGCCCGCTGGTCGAGCCGATCGGCGGGGCCGAGGTCGGCCTGGCCGGCCGCGGCCAGCGTGAGCGCGAGCGACGGCAGCGTCTCGCGCAGGTACACCTTCCTGAAGGCCACGACCCATGCGGCTTGCCGCTCGAGCGCGTCGACATCCGACGCGGCACCACGCCACGCCCCGCCGAACAGTCGGGCTCCCTGTGCCTGCAGGTCGTCCAGGGTCTGGCGCGCGGTGCGCAGTGCGACGACAGCCTTGAGGTCGTGTGCCTGCGCGACGATCGACGCCGCATAGCCAGGCTGGCGCATCGCCGTCCATCGCGTCCGGATCGCCCGTTGCCGGCTGTCGAGCCACCAGAAGAGCGACGCGAGGACTCCCGACCGCTCCTCGATGTAGGCGATGTCGGCGGTGTGATCGACCTGCAGCGCGTCGGCGTGAAAGCGTCGACCGGTCTCGGCCTCGAGGCGTTGCACCTCGCGCACCCGGCCGATCAGCTCCGTGGCCGCGTGCGGCACCGCGTTCCACTCCGGACTCTCGAGCTGTTCGATCGGTGCGCCCGGCGAGCGACGCAGCAGGTCGACCACGTCGCGCACGCGCTCGAGATCGGTCAGCGCCGCCAGCAGCGGCAGGCCGAGGAGCCGAGTGGCCTCGATGGCGGCCGCCCGCACCTCCGGGATCCTGTGTGCGACCGACGTCGCTGCGGCGATCACCGCGTCGAGCTGGTCCTGCGGATAGAACGTGCGTCCCGTGTCGCGCCACGGGTGCGTGGCGATGTCGCCCGCGGCCTCGGCGGCACTCGCCAGCGCCTGCAGGTGCGAGTGCGCCTGCTCGAGGGCCAGGCGGGTCACCTGGGTGGCATCCCCAGTCCAGTCCACGTGCGGCGCGTCGAGCACGCGGGCGAGCTCGCCATAGGCCGTGAACGGTGAGGCCTGCATCGCCGCGAAGGGCTCGTGCAGCGCCGTCACGTACGCGCTCAGGGTGGTGCGCACCTCTCGCAGTCGCTCGCCGGCGCCCGCCGGTACCGGCGACGGCAACAGTGACGCGTCCAGCGCGGAGGCGATGCTGCGGATCACCTCGCGCTTGCTCGATCGCGTCGAGTGCAGCTCGAGACAGAACTCGCCCAGACCCGCCTGCTGCAGCCGCTGATGGACGACGTCGAGGGCGGCCATCTTCTCGGCGACGAAGAGGACACTCTTGCCGGCGTGCAACGCCTGCGCGATGACGTTGGTGATCGTCTGCGACTTGCCCGTGCCCGGCGGACCCTCGACCACGAGGTCGTAGCCGCGATCGACCGCCGCCAGGGCGCGCTGCTGGCTGCCGTCGGCGTCCACCACGTGCGCGCCGAGTTCGGGTGGATACACCTCGTCCAGTCGTGCCTGCCGCACGTCGTCGGGCAGCCCGAGTCCGCCCCCCTTCACGGCGCCGCGTCGCGTGATCAACTGGTGCACGAGCCGATGGCCCCGGATGGCCGCGGCATTGGCCTCGAGGTCCTTGTACATGACCAGCTTCTGGAAGGAGAACAGACCGAGGAACACCTCGCTGGTCACCTTCCATGGCGGCCCGGTCTTGGCGACCGGCAGGGCGTCGATCAGCGTCTGCACGTCGACGAACAGCGACTGCAGCGTGCGCGGCGCGGTGCTCCCGGTGTCCGCGGGAGTCACGGGCGCTGGCTCCGGCAGGTCGGGCAGGGCGAGGCCGTACTCGCGCGACAGCATCTCGGCCAGCGCCGGGTTGACCATCGGCTCGTCGTCTGCGGCCTCCAGCGTGAAGGCGGCGCGCGCCGAGGTCCGCTTGAGGGACACCGGCAGGAGGACGAGTGGGGCCCTGAACACGACGTCGGAGGCCTCGGCTTCGGTGTAGTGCAACAGACCGAGCGCCAGGAACAGCGTGTTGACGCCCTGCTCCTCGATGGACAGGCGTGCCTGTTCCTCGATGCGCCGCAAGGAGTGGGCGAGAGGCTCCGCCGTCAGCGTCGTCTGCAACACGACATCGTCAGATCGCCTCCCGTCGAGATTCTGCTCGGGCGCCGGCGCGAACGTCAGCGTGCGCTCCTCCTCGCACACCAGGTGATGGATCTCGGCCGGATCCGGCCCGACGACCTGGACGGTCGAGACCGTGAGCGGGCGAAAGTTCAGAGCGCGATTGCGTCGCGTGAGGTCGAGCAGTTGCCGCGTCCACGTCTCGAGCGATGCGGCGACGACGGCCGGCACGGAATCGGGAGGCGACGACACGGGACGGATCTTACCGGGTCGCGCTGATCACGGTCGGCCGTCGGCAGGAGCGCCGACGATGGCCCACAGCCCCGGCCCCGGCGTCGTCACCTCGACGCGCGTACTGGCCGGCCAGGTCATGGTGGCGCCCCACTCGCCGGTGTCGATCGAGATCCAGCGCGCCTGCACGGGGCGGGCTACTCCCGTCAGATCGAGGCCCACCGACCCTGGCGTGGGGAAGAACAGGGCGCAGGCGCCGTCCGGCCGCATGGCGAGATAGGCGGCGTCGGGAGCGCGGTTCGAGAGCTTCTCGTTGGCCGGCAGCAGCGTCCATGGCGCCACGACGCGTTCCAGCTTGCGCGCGGCGCGAATGGCGTTCACGGCGCGGGGCGACAGGCCGAGGCCCGACTTGGGTCGATGGAATCGCATGGCCGCGGCGCCGCCGACGAGATGCCGCCACCAGCGTTGCAGCCCATCGAGGTCGGTGCCGTACGGTCCCTCGTCCGATCCGTAGGTCTTGACCGTGTTGAGAGGACGGGGACGCGCGGCGAGGTGCTGACGCACCCACTGGAAGTTGTCCCAGTGGGCCTGGCCCTTCTGGTGGTTGTTCTGCGACACGTCGACGAAGGTGTACCGATCGGGATGATCGAAGGTGCGTCGATGCTGCGAGCCCCTCAGATCGTGGTCGTCCCACATCTCGGTCACGTGGGCGGTCACGCCGGCGCGGGCCGCGCGGGTACGGATGAAGTCGGCCCAGTAGGCCCCCCACGCTTCGTCACCCGAGGTCTCGTTGTCGATGCAGTAGAGCACGTGCGGCTGTGGCAGCGTGCGGGCGAGCACGGCGTCGGCGAAGCGCTGCTGCACGGCGAGCAGCGGCGCGATGTGGCGTTGCGTCGGCGTGCTGTAGAAGAAGGGCTGCTCGTTCGTGCCCGGATGGTTCGGGTAGTCGCGGGCGAGTCCCGTCGCCTCGGCGGTGTAGGTGCGGGTGTTGGAGGGATTGTAGGGATGCGGCGTCCAGTTGTGGCGAAAGTAGTCGAAGCGGTCCCACAGCTCGATCTGCACGATGATGTCGCGGGCTCGGGTGAGGGCCAGCAGCCGGTCGAAGCGCGTCCAGTACTCGGGGTTCCACTGCGTCAGGTCCCAGGAGCCATCGGCCAGGCGTGCGAAGGGGTAGACCTCGAAGCCACCGTCAGGCCGGTCGCTCATCGTGTTGCGGATGTAGTTGGCACCCGCGGCCCGCATCTCGTCGAGATGCGCCTCCAGATCGGGGATCTGGAACAGGTTGTCGTCCTTGCTGCCGCCCAGGAGCAGGACCGGCGCGCCCTTGTACTCCCAGTACCAGGGATTGCCCGACCAGGGAGCGATGCGTCCGGTCGCGGCGGGCGTCTGCGCGGCCGCGTGCGCGACGCCGGGGCGGGGCCAGGTGACCGCTGCGGCCACGAAGGCACCGGCGCTCGCCAGCAGATCTCGGCGTGAGGGAGCCATGGACCATCTTACGGCGCCCCGACTCCCGACTCCCGGTTTCCGGTTCCCGTTTCCCGGTTCCCGGTTCCCGGTTCCCGGGTCCCGACCCTGTTCGCCCCGCCGCCGTCCCATCGTTCTGCTAGGTTGAGCCCTGTCCTCCCCGGAGCCCTACCGTGCGATCGAACCTGACCCTCTCCCTGTTCCTCACGCTGTCGCTCTCTCTGGCCGTGGCGGTGCCCGCGGGTGCCCAGCATCAGGCGGCTCTCGAGAAGGCCTTCGAGGGGCGCGAAGTCACCGTCCTGATGGACATGCCGGCGTCGCATCAGGGCGTGGACCTCTACCTGCAGCGCGAGCCGGAGATCGAGTTCGGCGACTACGCCCGTCGGCTCAAGGCCTACGGCATGGCGTTGCGCAAGGACGATCGCGTGATGATCACGACGATCAAGGTCAACAAGAAGAACATCGAGATCCACCTGGGCGGTGGCGGCTACGGCACGTGGGGGGACGACAGCGGCCACGTCTCGCCGAGCTACGTCGGCAAGTCGCGGCGCGAGACCGACCTCGAGAAGGAGCGGAAGCGGACCACCGACGCGGCGCGCCTGCGGTCCATCGACCGCGAGCTCGACTACCTGCGGCGCGACCGCGAGCGGGAGGAGCGCGAGGCACGGCGCGAGGCCGAGGCGCTGACGGCGATCAAGCAGCGGGAGGTGGCCGTCAAGCGTCTCGACGGCGGGTCGCGCTTCAACATCTGGTACGCCGACAAGCGGCTCGAGAAGTGGGCGCCGACGCCGGAGGAGCTGATGCTGTCGCTGGCCCGGTACATCGACTTCGGCGGCGGCAACGGCGATGGGGTGCCCGGGATCATGCGCGGCACGCCCGGCAATCGTCTCGTGGAGTCGGGCAGCACCTCGCTCGGGCCGGCCCGCCTGCGTGACGTCGAATCGGCAGCCACCTCACTCCGCCGCGGCATGAGCACGGACGACGTGCATGGGTTGCTGGGCACGCCGACGCGTCGCCGCAGCACGAAGCAGGGGGACCTCGACTCGGTCGTGGAGACCTGGGAGACGCCCGACAGCATCACCGAAGTGACGTTCGTCGGGGGCGTCGTCGTCAAGTTCACCAGCTCGAGCAAGTAGCCCGCGCCTGCCTCAGAACATCCCCAGCCCGATCTTGGCGTCCTCCGACATCAGGTCCTTCGTCCAGGCCGGTTCCCACACCACCTCGACGAAGGCGTCGGAGACGCCCTCCAGGGCCTTCACCTTGTAGCGGACCTCGCTCGGCAACTGCTGCGCCGACGGACAGGCCGGCGAGGTGAGCGTCATCTCCACCTTCACGCGGCTGTCCGCGTCCGCCTCGATCTTGTAGATCAGCCCGAGCTCGTAGATGTTCACCGGGATCTCCGGATCGAACACCGTGCTGATCGCCTCGACCACCTTTGGCGTCAGCTCGGTGGTGCGCGCCTCGTCCCGGGGACCGATCTGCGCGGCGGCGGCTGGCGCGGCCGGAGGCTCGAGCAGCGCCCCGACATCGAGCCCATGGCTCGGCGCCTGCGGCACGTCGGGCGTATCGACAGGCGCGGCCAGCGGGTTCTCGGCAGCCGGTTCGGGCTCGGACTTCGACTTCAGGAAAGAGAACATTCGGGGAGCCTCGGAAATTGAACGTGTCACTCGGTGCTGACGGTCTTGCTGGCGCCCTCGATGGCGGCCTGCAGCGCATGCCACGCGAGCATGGCGCACTTGACGCGCGACGGGTACTCGGAGACGCCCGACAGCACCACGAGCTTGCCGACCTTCTCGTCGTCGGCCTCGCACTTGCCCGTGACCATCTCCTGGAAGGTCGAGAACATGCCGCGCACTTCCTCGGCGGTGTGCCCGGTGACCGCCTCGGTCATCATCGAGGCCGAAGCCTTGCTGATGGCGCAGCCGTTGCCGGTGAAGCGGGCCTCGGCGACGCGACCGCCCTCCATGCGGACGTACACGCTGACGCGGTCGCCACACATCGGGTTGTGACCTGCCGCCTGCGAGCCACCTTCGAGCACGCCGAAATTGCGCGGGCGCTTGTTGTGGTCGAGGATGACTTCCTGGTAGAGGTCTCGGAGATCCATGGCTCACCGTGCCGGACGCGTCCGGCACCTGCTCTTCACGCAAAGAACTGCTGCACACGCCTGACGCTGGCGACGAGGGCGTCGACGTCGGCGTGCGTGTTGTAGAGGCCGAAGGAGGCACGCACGGTCGACGTGATGCCGTAGAAGTCCATCACCGGCTGGGCACAGTGCTGGCCGGTCCGCACCGCCACGCCGTCCTGGTCGAGGAAGGTGCCGACGTCGTGCGGATGGACGTCGCCGACCAGGAACGAGACCACGCCCGCCCGTTCCGGGGCCTGCCCCACGAGGCGGATGCCGTCGACGGCGCCGAGCGCCGCAGTCGCGTGCGTCAGCAGCTCGTGCTCGTGCGCGGCCACCTCGCGCAGGTCGAAGCGCGACAGGAAGTCCACGGCCGCGCCGAACCCGATGACGCCGGCGATGTTCGGCGTCCCGGCCTCGAACTTGTACGGCACCTCGTTGTACTCGGTGTGCTCGAAGGTCACCGACGCGATCATGTCGCCCCCCCCCATCCAGGGCGGCATCGACTCGAGCAGCGCGCGCTTGCCGTAGAGTGCGCCAATCCCCGTCGGGCCATACATCTTGTGGGCCGAGCAGGCGTAGAAGTCGCAGTCGAGTTCCTGGACGTCCACCGGCATGTGCGGGGCGGCCTGGGCGCCATCGAGCAGCACCGGCACGCCCTGTGCCTTCGCCAGGCGAATGACCTCGCGCACCGGGTTGACCGTGCCGAGCGCATTCGACACGTGGATCACCGACACCAGTGCCGTCCGGGGGCCGAGCAGACGTGCGAACTCGGCCATGTCGAGCACGCCGTGCTCGTCCATCGGCACCACGCGCAGCACGGCGCCAGTCTGCTGCGCCACGAGCTGCCACGGCACGATGTTGGAGTGGTGCTCCATCCGCGTGACGAGGATCTCGTCGCCCGGCGTGAGGCGTGGGCGGGCGAAGCTGTAGGCCACCAGGTTGATGGCCTCGGTACAGCCTCGCGTGAAGACGATCTCGGCCGTCTCCCGCGCGTTGAAGAAGCGCGCAATCCGCTCGCGCGCGCCCTCGTACGCCTTCGTCGCCCGCTCGCTCAACTGGTGCGTCGCGCGATGGATGTTGGCGTTGTCGGCGCGGTAGTAGTGATCCAGCGTCTCGATCACCGACAGCGGCTTCTGCGTGGTGTTGGCGTTGTCGAGATAGACGAGGGGCTTGCCGTGGACCTGCTGGTCCAGGATGGGGAACTCGCGGCGGACTGCGTCGGCGTCGAACATTCGGTCCTCGCCACGATGGGGTAGGGACGGCTCTCCGAGCCGTCCGTCACGTGGCCTGACGGCCCGCTCGGAGAGCGGGCCCTACCCATCGCCTGCGTGCTATTCCCTGATGGGCAGGCGCGCCAGGAGCACCTGCTCCAGGGCCCGGCGCACACCGTCGATCCGGATGCGCTCGACGATGTCCTCGGCGAACGCGTGGATCAGCAGGGCACGGGCGTCGTCCTTGCCGATGCCGCGGGCGCGCAGGTAGAAGAGCGACTCCGCGCTCAACTGACCGACCGTGGCCCCGTGCGTGCACTTGACGTCGTCGGCGTAGATCTCGAGCTGCGGCTTGGTGTCGATCGTCGCGTCGTCGGACAGCAGCAGCACCTGGTTGGTCTGCTTGGCGTCCGTCTTCTGTGCGTCCTCGCGGACGAAGATCTTGCCGTTGAAGACGCCGCGGCTGCGGCCGTCGAGCACGCCCTTGTAGATCTCGTAGCTGTGGCAGTGCGGCTTGGCGTGGTCGATCGCCGTGTGGTTGTCGACCAGGCGGTCACCGTCGGCCAGGTACAGCCCGTTGACCGTGCACTCGATGCCCTCGCCGTCCAGCGTCGCGTTGATGTCGTTGCGCGTCAGTCGGCCGCCGAGCGAGATGTTGTGGGTCGAGAACACCGACGCGCGCGCCAGCAGCAGGTGCGTGCTGGACACGTGGTGGGCCTGCAGGCTCTCGCGGTTCACCTTGTAGTGATCGACGTGGGCGCCCTCGGCCGAGATGACCTCGGTGATGGCGTTGGTGACGTACGTCGTCTCGGTGCCCGCGAAGCTCTCCACGACCGACAGCTGGCTGTTGGCGCCCGCCACGATCAGCGTCCGCGGGTACGACGAGCCGGTGCCGGTGGAGAAGTACAGCAGGTGGATCGGCTCGGTCACCACGGCGTTGGCGTCGACGACGATGGCCGCGCCATCGACGAACCAGGCGTCGTTGAGGGCGGTGAAGCCCTGCTGCCTGAACCGGATGGCCGTGCCGAGATGGCGCTGGAGCGTCTCCGGGTCGCTGTCGAGCAGCGCCGCAATCGAGCTGACGCGAATGCCGTCCGGCAGGGCGTGCAGGCGCGACTGCGTCGGCGCGTAGTGACCGTTGACGAACACCAGCTGCGGGCCGTCGAAGTCGCGGAACAGGAAGCCGTCGACCGGCGGCGTGCCGGTGGCGGCGGCGACGGGCTGGGCCGGCACGTCGGTGATGCCGGTCAGCGGCGTGTAGCGCCACTCTTCCTGACGGGTCGTCGGCAGGCCTTCGTCGCGGAACGTCGCGGCGGCGCGGGCACGGCTGGTCCGCAGCCACGCCGGATCGCTGGTGCGCGCGGCGGTGAACTCGTCGAACCCGGTGAGCAGGGAATCCTGGGCAGCAGTCGTCGACATGGTCACTACGCTCCGACCGAGGCGCCTTCCAGCCAGCCGTACCCCTTGGCTTCGAGTTCGTGCGCCAGCTCCTTGCCGCCGCTCTTGACGATGCGGCCCTCGGAGAGCACGTGCACGAAGTCCGGCACGATGTAGTTGAGCAGGCGCTGGTAGTGCGTGACGACGATCACGGCGCGATCGGGGCTCCGCAGCGCGTTGACGCCCTGGGCCACGACCTGGAGGGCGTCGATGTCGAGACCGGAGTCGGTCTCGTCGAGCACGCACAGCTTCGGCTCGAGCATCGCCATCTGGAAGATCTCGTTGCGCTTCTTCTCGCCACCGGAGAAGCCCTCGTTGACCGAGCGCTGCAGGAAGCTCGGATCCATCTTCAGGAGCTTCATCTTCTCCTTCATGTGGCGTGCGAAGTCCATGGCATCGAGCTCGGGCAGGCCGCGATGCTGCCGGACGGCGTTGAGCGCGGCCTTGAGGAAGTAGCCGTTGTTGACGCCGGGAATCTCGACCGGATACTGGAACGCGAGGAAGACGCCCTCGCGAGCCCGCTCCTCGGGGTCCATGTCGAGGAGATCCTTGCCCTCGAACAGCACCTCGCCCCCGGTGACCTCGTAGGCGTCACGGCCGGCCAGCACGCTGGCGAGCGTGCTCTTGCCGGAGCCGTTGGGGCCCATGATGGCGTGGATCTCGCCGGGGTTCACCGTGAGGCTGATCCCCTTGAGGATCTCCTTGTCGTCGACGCGCGCCTGAAGGTTCGTGATCTGCAACATATCGTTTTCACTGACGGCCGTGGTCGGGCGATTGGGTGCCCGGCCTTCGGCCTTCGAAAGAACACTGCTGTCGATGCTGTGACTCGCCCAGTCGTGCGGCGGTTCGGTCCCGAAGGCCGAAGGCCGAACGACGAAGGCCGTCGTGAAGCGGAGGCGCTAGCCGACGCTTCCTTCGAGAGAGATGCCGAGCAGCTTCTGGGCCTCGACGGCGAACTCCATCGGGAGCTCGCGGAACACTTCCTTGCAGAAGCCGTTGACGATGATGTTGACGGCGTCCTCGGCCGAGAGCCCGCGCTGCCGGCAGTAGAAGATCTGGTCCTCACCGATCTTCGACGTCGACGCCTCGTGCTCCACCGTCGAAGTGGTGTTCTTCACCTCGATGTACGGGAAGGTGTGCGCACCGCAGCGATCGCCGATCAGCAGCGAGTCGCACTGCGAGTAGTTGCGCGACCCCTCGGCGCCCTTGGCAATCTTCACCAGGCCACGGTAGGTGTTCTGGCCCTTGCCCGCCGAGATGCCCTTGCTGACGATGGTGCTCTTCGTGTTCTTGCCGAGGTGCACCATCTTGGTGCCCGTGTCGGCCTGCTGGCGGTTGTTGGTGACCGCCACCGAGTAGAACTCGCCGACCGAGTTGTCGCCCTGCAGGATGCAGCTGGGGTACTTCCAGGTGATCGCCGAGCCGGTCTCCACCTGCGTCCACGTGATCTTGGCGTTGGTCATCGCCTTGCCACGCTTGGTCACGAAGTTGTAGATGCCGCCCTTGCCGTCCTTGTCGCCCGGGTACCAGTTCTGGACCGTCGAGTACTTGATCGTCGCGTTGTCCAGCGCCACGAGCTCGACGACGGCGGCGTGCAGCTGATGCTCGTCGCGCATCGGCGCCGTGCAGCCTTCGAGATAGCTCACGAACGCCCCCTCGTCGGCGACGATGAGCGTGCGCTCGAACTGGCCGGTGCCCTTCGCGTTGATGCGGAAGTAGGTCGACAGCTCCATCGGGCAGCGGACGCCCTTCGGCACGTAGACGAAGGAGCCGTCGCTGAAGACCGCCGAGTTCAGCGCCGCATAGAAGTTGTCGGTGTGCGGCACGACCGAGCCGATGTACTTGCGGATCAGCTCCGGATGCTCACGCACCGCCTCGGAGAAGGAGCAGAAGATGATGCCCAGGCTGCCCAGCTTCTCCTTGAAGGTCGTGGCCACCGAGACGCTGTCGAACACGGCGTCGACGGCCACGCCGGCCAGCGCCATCTGCTCGGCCAGCGGAATGCCGAGCTTGTCGAACGTGGCCCGCACCTCGGGATCCACTTCGTCGAGGCTGTTCAGCACCTTCTTCGGCTTCGGCGCGGAGTAGTAGCTGATGGCCTGGAAGTCCACCGGCGGGTAGTGCACGTTGGACCACGTCGGGTACGCCATCTTCTGCCAGGCCCGGAAGGCCTTCAGGCGCCAGTCGAGCATCCACTCCGGTTCCTGCTTCCGGAGCGAGATGGCCCGCACCGTCTGCTCGTCCAGCCCCGGCGGGAGCTGGTCGGCCTCGACGTCGGTGGTGAATCCGTACTTGTATTCCTGCGTGGCGAGCTGCTCGATCGTGTCGGTGGACGTACTCATCGGAGTTCCTTCTGGGTCGGCTTCGAAGAGCCCCTTCCCGGAATGTGTCGGACGCTGCTCGGCGGCTCGACGATGCACCCGGTGGACGGGGCGCGTCGGCGACGGGCGTCGAACCGTTTCAATATACGACTGAAGCGGTCCCATATCAAGAGGATTCAGATCTAACTCGTTGAAACGCAACGGGTTAGATCCGAGAAAATGAGACGAGTCGCATTTTGGTCGTATTTCGCCTGGTGTTCGCTTTGGGGCGACTGGCGACACAACAAAAAGGGCGCCTCCCGTGTGGGAGGCGCCCCATGTTGCCCGAGTGTCGAAGCCGCCGCGTCCCCTACGGGAGTCGCGTGGCCGGCAGGCTCACGCCACTGCGCCACGTGCCGGTCCCGAACGTCCAGTAGATGGACTGCTCGGCCACGAACGGCACGCTGTTCTCGCTCTGCACCGTCGCGCTGAAGCGCTTGCCGTCGGCGACCGGGAAGTCCGTCGCCGCGTCCACCGTCACCCGCCGCCCGGCCGGGATGGTCAGGGTGCTCGACGCCGGCGCCGTCCCGTCCTCGAAGACCAGCGTCACGCGGACGACCGCCGGGCTGGTACCGGGGTTGGCCAGCAGCAGGTAGGTGCTCGCCCCCTGCGGCCCACCCGCCACGCCGTCGCCGATGGCGAAGGCAGTGTGCGGCGCGGTACTGCCGGCGCTGCCATGCCCTTCTTCCCAGGTCGCCGCGTTGGTGTCCGTGGACCACCACATGGCGCGCTCGGCGACGATGTCGACGCCGTTGGTGACGTGGACATGCATGCCCACGCCCATGCCGGTCTCCCATGCGGCTTCGTCGCTCACGGGAACGGTGACACGGCTGTACGGACCCACCGTGTGCGTCGTCACCACCTCGGCGCCGGCCTCCGGCAGGTAGCGGACCTGCACGTCGGCGGCCGTGGCGGTCGGGTTGGCGAGCAGCAGGAAGGTGCCGAACACCGGGCCGGTCACGCCTTCCGCGAAGTACCAGTCCTGGCCCGCGGCGGGCGCGCCCACCGACGTCTCGCCGGCCTCGAACAGACCGCCGTCGGTGATGTAGGTGGCGCGCTCGGCCACGATGGGGTGCGAACTGCGCACCACCATGCCGAAGCCCTGATCGACCAGCTCCGGCCCCTCCTGGTTGACCCACACCGTGTAGCGCGCGTGCGCGGGCACCACGTGCGTCCGGCTGACTCGCGCGCCCGAGGCCGACACGAGGTACTCGATTTCGACCGTGGCCGGCTGATCGGCCGGGTTGGTCAACAGGGCGAACGTCTGCAGACGTCCGTGCGTGGCGCCTTCGGCAAAGTACCAGCTCGAGGACAGCTCCACGCCGCGCTCGGCGGCGGCGCCGACCCCCTGCTCGTTCCACGTGATCGTGCGGTTGACGACCACCGACTCGTCGGCATCCACGCGCATCCCGAACGCGTGATTCCGGAGGCCGGCCACCACGCTCGTGTCGACAGTGGTGCGGGAGCCGCCCGCGGCCTTCACGAGGTGGTGCACCACGGTGGCGTCGTCGAGATAGAACGTGATGTTGATCGCGGCCTCGATGGGCGAGGGGTTGTACAGGTTCACCCACGTGCGGAAGGGCGCCTGCGCGTTGCCCTCGGCGAAGAAGCGGACCAGACGGCTGTCCGGGTGCGTGTTGCTGTCGAACTCTTCCCGGTTCGTCTTGCCGTCACCATCCGGGTCCGCAGCCGCGTCGCTGGCGTCGTTCGGGTCGGTGCCGTAGAACTCCTCCCACACGTCGGGGATGCCGTCGCCATCGGTGTCGGTCGTCGGGGCGGTCGGGTCACCGGGGTTGGTCGGATCAGGGGGCGGCGTGCCCGGGTCGGTCGGCTCGGTCGGCGGCGCGGGCGGGGCCGGGCGCGAGTACGGCGTGAAGGCGCCCGACAGGGTGCCCGTGCCTGCGGGCACGATCACCTGGACGTCGAGCGGCGTGCCCGGGGGCAGCGCCGGCGTGAGGGCGCTGATCACCGTGCCGGACTCCACCACAGCCGCGACGGCGGGCACGCCACCGATGAGGACCTGGGGGGCTACGACGGCGGCCGACTGCGCGCCGGCCACGACCGTGGCCGACTGGAGGAAGCCGAGGCCCGTGATCCGGATGTTGGTGCCGCCCGTGTCCGGTCCGCTCGCGGGATAGACACCCGTGACGGCGAACGCCGGCGCCGTCACCGTGAACGTGAACGTGCGTGTCGTCGTGGTGGTGCCGTCGCTGACGGCCACCGTGATGGTCACCACGCCTTGACGGCCCGCGACCGGCGTCAGCGTGAAGGTCGCCGTCGAGCCGCCGCCGTACGTGACGGCGCTGGCGATGGCGGTCGCCGGCGTGCCGCTGGTGGCGGTCACGGTCAGTGCGCCGGCCTCGCCGCCGCCGGCCGTGAGACCGGTGAGCGTGACCGTCTGTGCGCCCGCGTCCCAGCGGGCCGTGAGTGGCGCCGGCTGGTCGAGCGTCGGCGCGTCGTCGACCGCCGTCACCGTCAGGGTGACCGTGGCGGCGGCGCTGCTGGCCGTGCCGTCGGTGGCGACGTACGTGAAGCTGTCGCTGCCGCTGTAGTTGGCGGTGGGCGTGTAGATGAAGCTGCCGTCGGCGTTCAGCGCGAGGGTGCCATGCACAGGGCCGGTGCCCAGGACCGCCGTCAACGGGTCGCTGTCGGCGTCGGTGTCGTTGGCGAGCACGCCGCTTCCCGTGGCCACCGTCAGCACGGCGTCCTCATCGACGGTGTAGGCGTCGTCATTGGCCACCGGCGTCGCGTTGGTGACGGTTGGCGGCACGCCATTCACTTCGAGCAGCACCGTCGGCGGCGCGCCGCTGGCGTTGGACACGAGCCGGAGGCTGCCGGTCGCGGCATCGGTGGACGCCGGAGTGGCCGTGACCGACAGCGTGCACGACGCCATGGGCACGACGGTCGCCCCGCAGGTATTGGCCGACAACGCGAAGGGCCCGCTCATCGTGAAGGACGAGATCGTCAGGTCCTGGTTGCCGCTGTTGGAGAGCGTGACGGACTGCGCGGCGGAGGTCACCGAGGGGGCCACGGTGCCGAAGTTCACGGCCGTGGGCGCCAACGTCGCGACAGGCGCCGTGGTCAGGCCGACGCCCGTCAGCGTGACGACTCTCGGCTCCACGAAGATGTTCGTGTCGATCTCGAGGTCGCCAGTGCGTGTCCCGTTGGCCGTGGGGGTGAAGGTGACGGGAATCTCGCAGGAGGCGCCCACCGCCAGCGTGCCGACGCAGCTCGTCGAGGCGGCGAAGTCGCCATTCGCGGTGATGCCGGTGATCTGCACCGGCACGCCACCGCCGTTGGTGATGCGCACCGACTGGGGTGAGCTCGTCTGCCCGACGAGCGCGCCGCTGAAGGCGACCGTGCTGACCGACACCTCCGGGCTGTAGCAGTTGCCGAGGTGTCCGGCGTAGGTGCTGAGGCTGACATGCCCGCCACTCTCGTAGAGGAACAGGATGTCGCCGTTGGTCTGGTTGATGTAGACGTTGGCGTCGGTCGCCGCGGCCACCGTCACGGGCGCGTTGTAGGCGCCGCCGAGGTCGTTGCTGACGTCGAACTTCACGTCGCTGCCACTGATGTAGCCGACGACGATGTTGCCGCACCGATCCGCGGCCAGCGAGCGGCCCTGGTTGGAGGTGTTGGTGCCGATTACCTGCGATACGGCGGTCGTCGTGAGGCCGGCGACGTTGGCCGCGCCCATGTCGACCCGGTACATGTTGGAGCCGTTGCCAGCCACGAACAGGTACCGCCCGAGACTTCCGCTCGAGATGGCCCCGACCGAGTAGAACACGCTGCCCGCCGGCGACGGTTGAATCTTGCCGGAGAACGTCTGCCCGCCGTCGCTGCTCACGAGGTACTTCACCGACGGGTTGTCCACCTGGACGATGACGTGACCGGTGAGCGGGTCCACATGCACGTCGGTGAACACCTCCCCCGCGTTCAGTTGCACCCGCGTGAACGTCGCGGCGTTGTCGTCACTCCAGTAGAAGTTGTTCCCCGACCGCTCCACGAGATAGACGCGGCTGGCGTCGGTCGCCATGTGCACCGAGCTGCCCGCGGGCCCGGCGGTCACCGGCGCCGACCAGGTGGCCCCGTTGTCGAAGCTGCGGCTGACCACGGCGCCGCCGGCGATCCACGTCACGTAGACGACGCCCGTCGTCGACACGGCCACTTCGGCCTCGAGGTTGTCGGTCGAGACCTGGACGCTCGCCCCGAAGCTCACGCCACGGTTGCGGCTGCTGGCCACGCGGATGCCATCCGAGCCGCGGAACACCGCGTAGATCGTCCCGTCGGCGCCCACCGCGAGGTTGCGGCTCGTGTTACCAGCGGCGATTGAGTTGGAGGTGCCGACGTCGTCCACACGGGTGCCCGTCACGAGCTGAGTCGTGAAGTTGACGTAGAGCGGCGTGGTCACCGGCGTACCGTCGACGGTCGCCGTCACCTTGGCGGAGGCGACCGTGGTGCCAGCGGTGAGCGTGGCGGTATAGGTGCCGTCACCGTTGTCGGTGACACCGGAGACCGTCCCCAGCGTGCTGGCGACCACCACCGTGTTGCCACCGGCGGTCAGCGGCGTGTTGCCCGCATCGCGAAGCGTGACGGTGATGGTCGAGGTGCTGCTGCCGTCGGCGACGATGGCGCGTGACGAGGCACTCAGGCTGCTGTTGGAGGGATCGGGGGAGGCGTGCAGTACCGCGCCGACAGTCACGACAAGGGCCACGAGAACCGACAGGCCAGTCCACTGCCTTTGGGCAGGGCGAGGGAGGCAATGCATGGGATGGGCTCCGGAGGACGAAGTGGTGGCAGGTGTCCGTCACCTGCCACCACCAGCAATCGGCTGGTTCCCGGTCACGCATGAGCCGATCGGCACGACTGTCCGTGCTGCCTCACTACGGCCGCAGCGCCGCGGCAGGGTCGGTGCGCGCGGCTCGCCAGGCCGGCACGAGCCCCGCGAGGCCACCCGTCACCAACAGCACGGCCGCGGCGCCAACCAAGATCAGGGGATCACTCGGTTCGAGCCCGTGCAGCAGGATGCGCACGGCTCGTCCCGCCCACAGCGACAGCACGAGGCCCCCCACGATGCCGGCCCCGACGAGCAGCGCCACGCGCTGCAGCACGAGTCGGACGACGCGCCCCGGCGTGGCCCCCAGCGCGAGCCTGACCCCGATCTCGGCGCGCCGCCGGCTCACGGCGTACGCGGTGACGCCGTACAGCCCGACGACCGCGAGCACCAGCGCGAGCCCACCGAACAGCCCGGCGACCGTGGCGATCAGACGCTCCTGGGTCAGCGCGTTGTGGACGTACACCTGGTGTGCGGCCACGCGTGCGGTGATTCGCGTGTCTGCGGCATCCACCGCCTGCGCGACCGCCGCGACCAGCGTCGCGGCATTCGCAGCCTGCGACCGTGCCGCGATGGTGATGGACTCGCGCGGCGCACCCTCGAGCTGCCCCAGCGGCAGGAACACGGTCGGCTCGAAGTCGCGGCGAAGATCCCGCCGATAGACGGTGTCGGCGACGACTCCCACGATCTCGCGAGAGGCGGACCACGTGTCGGGGCGGTCGGGCAGGCCTTGTCGCACCCGGCGGCCGACGGCGGGGCCCCCGCCCAGGAAGCGCCGCACGAAGGCCTCGTTGACGACCATGACAGGCGGCGCGTCGGAGGTATCGGCGGCGGACAGGTCGCGGCCGGCGCGGACCGCGATGGCGTAGGTGGCGAAGAAGCTGTCGCTGACGCCGCTCACCCAGACCATCCGCTGCCTGGTCTCACCGCCGACGTCGGTCCCGTCGACGTCCACGATGGCCGAATTCCACCCGCTTCCTGACGCCGGCGTCTTCGTGGTCAGCGTGGTGGTGGCCACCCCCGGCACCTGGCCGACGATGGTGCGAAGCCGTTCGAGGAGCGCAACCCGCTCCTCGGGTGGAACCGCATCGGGCAGCATCCGCACCTCGGCGACCACGACGCGCCGGCTCTCGAGCCCGAGCGGCCTGGACGCGAGGCGAGTGAAGGTGGCGACCAGCAGTCCCGCCAGCACCACCAGCGCCAGCGACATGGCGATCTGCACCAGCACCAGCCACTGGCCCAGCGCGTGGCCGCCATCGCCGGCCACGGTCCGCGCCTGTTCCTTCATGGCGGCGCCCGGCTCGACGCGGGTCGCCTTGAGGGCCGGCAGGATGGCGAACAACGGGGTCACGACGCACGCCACCCCCGTCGCGAACAGCACGAGCCGCCAGTCCAGCGCCACGTCGAGCATCACCGGTGACGTGCTCGTCGAGAGCTGGCCCACGATCACGCGCGCCGTGAACACCGCCACCAGGAGGCCGGCCGCGACGCCGAGGACCGACAGGACCAGGCTCTCGGCGAGCAGTTGCCGGACCAGCCGCCAGCGCGAGCCGCCGATGGCCAGCCTCACGCTCATCTCGCCGCGCCGCGCCGTCGCCCGGGCCAGCAGCAGGTTCGCGACGTTGGCGCTCGTGACCAGCAGCACGATCACCGATGCCGCCATCAGCACGAAGAGCGCGTCGCGGTACTGGCCGCGCAGGGGCGAGCGCCCCTGTTCGGCGGTGACGACCCGCAGGGGTTCGCTCAGGTAGTCGGGATCCGGCGTGCGCGTCGCCTCGCGCACCGCCGGCGTCATCGCCGCCACGGCGGCCTGGACCTGCGCCTCGTCCTGCGTCGCACGCCGCCGGATCAGGATGTTCATCCACCAGTTGCGGCGCTCGTCGAGCGCCGAGCCCGACCCGCGCAACAGCGGCTCGGTGCCGAACGGAATGGCAACACTGAACGACCGTCCGACCTCGGGGCCGAAAAACGGTCGTGGCGTGACCCCGACGATCGTGAAGGGTACGCGTTCCACGACGACTGTGCGACCGAGCACGTTCGGGTCTCGTCCGAAGGCGCGTTCCCAGTACGCATCGCTGATCACGGCCACCGGGCCGTTCGCCCCGCCGCCGCGACGGTCATCGTCGGCGACGATGGTCCGGCCCAGGACCGGCGCGACGCCGAGCAGCTCGAAGAAGCCGCCGCTGACGAAGAGGCCCTGCTCGCGTCGGCTGCTGGCGCCCACACGCGCCGTCATCTCCTCGTTGGCCCAGGCGCCGGCGCCATCGAACTCGCGGCCGCGCAGCTGCACCTGCTCCCAGATGGGGTACGTCCAGCTGCCGCCGTCCAGCATGTACAGCCGATCGGCGTGACGCACCGGCAGCGCGCGCAGCAGCAGGTGGTCGATGATCGAGAAGATGGCGGCATTCGCGCCGATGCCCAGGGCGAGCGACAGGATCGCCGTGATCGCGAACAGCGGGTTGCGGCGCAGCAACCGCAATCCCATCCGCCCGTCCCGCCATGCCGACTCGAGCCAGCCGAAGCCGCGCTGCTCCCGCACCGCCTCCTGCACGGCCGTGACACTGCCGGTGCGGGCGATGACGCGCCGACGCGCCTCCGACGGGTCCATGCCCGCCGCCAGCTGGTCGTCCAGCTGCAGGGCCGCCAGGCTCTCGAGCTCCTCGCGCAACTCCGCGTCGTGCCGTTCCCGATGAAAGAGGCCTGCCACGCGACGGGTCACCGCGCGCAGGCGTTTCACGCCTCACCGCCGTCGGCGAGGAAGCGCGCCATGATCGCCGTGGTCTGCGCCCAGTCGCGCGACGCTCGCGCCATCTCGGCCCGGCCGCCGCGTGTCAGCCGATAGAACTTCGCGCGACGCCCGTTCTCGGACTGTCCCCACTCCGACGCGATCGTTCCTTCCTGCTCGAGCTTCAGGAGCGCCGGGTGCAAGGTGCCGTAGTTCACCGACAACAGATCCCCGCTGATCTGCTCGATGCGCCGTGCGATGCCGTAGCCGTGTTGCGGCCCCAGCGTATCGAGCGTGCGCAGGATCATCAGAGTCAGCGTGCCCTGCCAGACGTCGGTCTTGCTCGCCATGTCGTCTCCTATTGGATTGCCATACTAGAGGCGCTCGTATGGGTACGCAATAGGAGAGGACGGAGTTCCGTGGCAGACCAGGCCGGTCGACCTGAAGGTCGACCGCTACCGCCGTGCCCGGAGGGCTCCGGTCATGAACGGCAGCTCGCCAGTGCATGGCGCCCCCGTGCAGCCGTGACTCGCTTCGGCGCCCGGCGGCTCCGCCGACGGCTGTAGGCGTCGACCTTCAGGTCGACGCGCACCGGGCGTCGATGCGCTTATCGTTTGCGCTGCAGGTCGCGCAGGGCGCGCCAGCCGATGAGCTTGATGTTGCGCTGGGCGATCAGGGCCTTCACCGACGCGTCGTCGGTGAAGAGGTGGTACTCGGTGTCGCGCTCCTGCCAGCTGTTGGTGATGTGCTGCATCTCCTCGCCGGCGACGGCCGGGTGGATGTACAGCTCGGTCACTCCGGGCTTCAGCTCGGCGATCATCCGCTTCCAGTAGACGTCCACCGCTTCACCCGGCTTGCGCTGCTGGTGGATGAGATAGTCGGGATAGACCGTGCCGTCGGCGTCGAGCTCGGCGCGCAGGTGACCGCCGCCCATCTTCGCCAGCAGGTCCTGATTGCCCATGCGGATGGGCAGGTCGAACTCCTTGGCCAGGGCACGATACACGGCGTGAAAGCGCATGTCGTACTGCAGCGCTCCCATGTGGGAGTCGAGATGCGTGACGTCGATGCCCCGCTCCAGGGCCTTGCGCACCTGGGCCCGTGCCTCGACCGCGGCCTGTTCGGGCGTCGCGTTCTTGTAGATCGGCCCGATGTCCGGCCAGAGGTAGCCCTGCGGGGTCACGAGCCCGGGGACGTCGGCCCTGTTGGCGACCGGGCCCCACTTGTAGACCTTCCACTCGCTCGTGTGGGTCAGGTGCAGCCCGAAGTCCCTGGTCGGGTTCGCCGTCGCGTACACGGCGATCTCCTCGAACCACGGGGTCGGCACCATGATCGTCCCGCTCGTGATCAGGCCCCGCTCCATGCCGTCCTTCACCGCCATGTTCGTCCCGTGGCTCATCCCCACGTCGTCGGCATTGACGATGAGGACGATGTCGGAGGCGGAGAAGCCGAGACGCTCGGCCAGCGACGGCCGGGCCGCCGGGGCCTGCGCGCCGGGACGGGTCGTGGTGAGCAGCAGGATGGCGAGCAGCGCGCCCACGAGGAGCAGGACGAATCGACGCATGGTCGTCATCTTAGAACAGCGTCACAGCGTCTTGAGATACTCCAGCAGCGCCAGCTTGTCGGACGAGGGCAGGGTCACGCCGTAGGTGTGACCCGTGTTGGCGTTGCCGCGCTGCGTGGTGTCGAAGCGGACGCCTTCGCGTTCGGCTGCGGCCCCCTGGCTGACGAAGCCGACGCGGTCCCAGTCGTAGACGTCGTAGGCCCGGATGAACGTCGTCGGGCGTTCCTCGGGGAACAGCAGCGCCCGCAGGTCGGGCACCGAGCCGTTGTGCAGGTACGGCGCCCGCAGCCACAGCCCGTCGAGCGGCATGTTGGCGTAGCCCCCGGTCTTGCGGAAGCGCGCGAACTGCCACGGCCGACCCTTCCCGATGGTGTTCATCGCGGTGGCCAGAGCTGGCGTGAACGAGTCAAGCCGTCCGCGGTCGGTGCCGATTTCCTCGATGGGGGTGACCTGGCCGATGCCCGCCGCGCCGATGTCGTGGCAGCTGGCGCAGGCCGACGCGTAGACGGATCGTCCGGCGGCGGCGCGCGATCGGTCGAGGCGCGCCTCGGGATAGGCGGGCGCCGGGAAGTCGAGCAGCCAGTGCTCGATGCGCCGCATGGAGGGCAGGTCGAGTGACGCCGGCGTGGCGCCCGCGCCGATGGCGGCACTCTTGTTGCGCTCCTCGACGCGGTCGTTGTTGCCATCCCAGTGGAGCCAGAGACCTTGCCGCGGGCGCTGGTTCCAGATCGACGGCAGGTCCACGGTCCCCACGGTGGTGTCGAGCGGCAGCCTCAGCAGCACCTTGTAGGGATTGAAGGTGTCGACGCGGCCCGGCCCGAACGGCGGACGGTCGTCGAACCAGGCGTTCTCCTTCGCCCGCTCGAGAATGCCGTTGCGCGCCGCGCGCACCACGAACAGCCGGTAGGCGAGCCGCTGGAAGAACCCGAACTCGGGGTTCGCCCTGCGAATGCTGTCGATGAGGCGCCCGGTCTCGAACGCCGGACTCTGCGCGCACGCCGTCAGGAACCGGCCGTAGCCCTGCAGGTCCATCTGATTGGCCGGCATGCCGACGATGACCCGTCGGGGGGCGTCGACGGTCTCACGCAGTGTGCCGACGTGGCACGTGGCGCAGTTGAGTCCGACCAGGTCGCCGTCGCCCGGTCGAAACGAGGTGCCGATCGGGCGTCCGTGCCCGGCGCCGTCATCGAGGAAGCCAATGCGCTCGTAGCCGCTGCCTGGCCGCGTCGGCAGCGCGTCCTCGCACACCTCCGGCAGCACCTTCCAGATCCAGTAGGGCAGGCCAGACGACGCTTCGGCGCCAATCGACCCGTACTTGAAGTGATCGACGATGTCGGGGAAGGCGGCGGCGTCGTTGCGCGCGGGTGTGGTGGCACGCAGGCAGACGGACGCGGCGAGCGTCAGCATCAGTGCGATCCCGGGGAGCCGGCGGACGCCTCGGCGAGGCGTCCCTCCCATCGGCGCGCGGCGAGCAGCAGCGGGTCGCGCCATGGCGGTCACACGAAGGGCGCCGGGGAGAAGACGCTCATGATCTGATCGAGCATCGCCTCGCGCGAGTCGTAGCGCGTCTCGTCGTAGCAGCCGAGCGGATTCTCGACGGCGTTGACGAGACAGCGGTTGCAGTAGGTGCAGGGGCGGGCCGGCCGGCCCATGCCGGCGGCGAACTGCTGCACGAGGTCGTTGTTGGCGATGAGCGGTCGTGCGATGGTCACGGCATCGCAGAACTGCTGGCGGATGGCCTCGCGGATGACCTCGGCGGTCTGGAATCCGCCCGTGCACAGCACCGGCACGCCGACCGCGGCCGAGATGACCTTCGCCGCGGGCAGGTTCAGCCCCTCGATGCGGTCGCCGCGCGCCTCGGCCCAGCGTCGCTCGAACAGCCGCTGCGTCGGCTCGAAGCGGAACAGCAGGTAGTTGCGCAGGGCCTGACTGCCGCTCGACAGCAACTGGTCGTAGGTCTTGACGAGTTCGTCGACGGGGAAGTCGCCGGCCGGATTGCGCGGGTGCGGGAAGTACGACCCCGACGACACGTGGATGGCATCGACGCCGGCGTCGTCGAGCCACCGGCACACCTGCACCGTGTCGTCCAGCGTGTTGCCCGGCTTCTCGTCATCGTCGAGGGCGTCGTTGTGGTCCTCGGCGCTGATCTTGACCTGCAGGTGGAAGTCGGTGCCGACCTCGGCGCGAATCGCGGCGACCACGTCGAGGAGGAAGCGCGCGCGCTGCTGCAGCGGGCCCCCGTAGTCGTCGGTGCGGTCGTTGATGGCCGAGCTGAGGAACTGCGTGAAGAGGTAGCCGTTGGCGGCGTGCAACTCGACGCCGTCGAGGCCCGCCTCGCGAGCCCGGCGCGCTCCGGCAGCAAACGCGGCGATCGTCTCGGCAATCTGGTCGCGCGTCATCGCCACGCAGGGGAACCCATGCAGGGGCTCGTCGCGATCGGTGGAGCTCCAGGCCTGGGCGAACTCGATGCCGGGGACGTCGCGCTGGCGTCCGGCGTGTGACAGCTGCAGGATGAAGCGGCAGTCGTGCTCGTGCACCGCCTGGCCGAGCGCGCGCCAGAACGGGACGCGTTCGTCGCGATCGATGGTCGCGTAGTTGGGCACGATGCGCCCGCGGATGGTCACCGGCACGAACGACGAGATGATCGCGCCGACGCCGCCCCGCGCGAACTTCGTCTCCCAGTTGATGCGGGCCTGGTTGCCCGACCCATCGTAGTTGTCGAAGCGCCCCGACACGTTGGACCGGAAGACGCGGTTCTTGACCGTGAGGTGCCTGAAGGCGAGCGGCTCGAAGATCGGATCGGTGGGCATGAGGGCCTCGGCGATGTCCGTCGACCTGAAGGTCGACGGCTACATCCGCTTCAGATAGGCGATCAGGGCGCGCTTGTCGTCGTCCTTCAGCTGCGCGCCGAACGTGTGGCCACGGTCGAGCACGAAGTCCGGGGCGACGTTGTTGCGCAGGAAGCCGCGGAACAGCGTCTCGTCCGACAGCAGGTTGAGAATCACGCGATTGCGCACCAGCGCCGGCAGGCGGGTCGGATCGACGCGTGCGATCAGGTCGACGGGGGTGCCCGCGGGAATCTGCACCGGGCGATCGCGGCCCGTGACTCCCAGTTCGCTCGGCGTGCTGGTGACGATGATCGACTGGACGCCGAGCCGCTTCTCCGGCCACAGCAGCTTCTCGACGGCGTCGTTGAAGGCCGCCATGCGACCAGCCACCGACGGGTCCTTCACGTACGTGCCGAGGGCGTTGTTGTGGAGGTACGGCGCGGTGGCCCACATCGACACGAGCGACGGCGTGCGGTAGTAGCCGCCCTTCGATACGGTCATCGAGATCGGGTCATCCGGCTTGCGCGGGTTGTACAGCCCGACGATGGTGCCGGCCGGTGGCAGCTGCTTGTAGGTCTCCGACGAGAACTCCTCCCACACGTTGCCCTTCTGGGCGTTGGTCCCCATCGCCCGTGCGACGTTGGTGCCCAGCTCGCGCACCGAGTAGCGGCGGTCGTCGGACAGGAAGTTGTTGGTCAGGAAGTCGGGCTCACGGACGGCGTTCTCGAACCAGGCGCGACGCGCCCCGGGATCGGCGAGGGGCGATGGCGGCTGCTTGCTCGAGTGGCACTGCGCGCACTCGCGCGCGAAGACGCCCGCGCCCTGGCTCACCTCGGCCTGCGGCTCGCCGAGGTAGCGGGCGCCGCCGGGCGCGTCGGCGAGGTGCATCGGGCCGATGGTCTTCAGGAAGGCCTCGGCGGCCTCCATGCGCGCTTCCGTGTTGCGCCAGTCTTCGCACTTCTGGCGCGCCTCGGCCATGCGGAACGGCTGCTGCGGCACCAGTCCGGCCACCGGGTCGATGCGCGTCAGCCAGATGTCCGAGCACATGCCGATGTTCACGTACACACGCAGCGAGGCCCCTGCCACACCCACCGAGTCGGCGCCGTCCTTGAGGATGTGATGCACGGCCCGCTCCGTGCCATCGGGCATCTTCTCCATCACGGTCGGGCGATGGCCCAGCAGGAACACGGCGTTGATGTTGCTCGGGTTGTGCACGTGATCGGTCGCGAACCGTGACGTGTCCGAGGTGCCCGGCGGCTGCCGGTTGCCGAGGTGCCAGCGGAAGTCCTTCGGCGTCATCTTCAGGTTGAAGAGCCGGCCTTCCTCCCAGTACTGGTTGCCGATGGCGCCGGCCAGTTCGCTCCACTTCGGCCGCTCGGGATCGACCGGCGGATTGAGCGGATTGAAGCCGACGTGGCAGAAGCCGCAGGCCATGCCGATCAGGTAGGGCGGCTGCATGCCCTTCGGATGCGTCCGGTATGTCTCCGCATTCCAGGTCGCGGGATTGAAGGCCGGGTTCGGGAACCGCCGCAGGCCGACGATGCCGGCGGGTTGCCCGAAGGACGCGGGCAGCGCGTCAGGGCGGCAGGTGTCGAGCCACAGGCCGAACTCATCTGGCCCGGTGGCCGCCTCGCAGCCCGGCTGCGTCACGGCGCCGAGCTCGCGGAAGCGCCGCCCGTGGCGGCGCGAGTCCACGTAGTTGAGCAGGTCGACGTTGCCCTCGGTGAGCTCCGCCATCCGCACCCAGAACTTCTCGTTGCCGCCGGTCCAGAAGTACCAGGTGTCTCGGCCCGCCCGTTCGATGTCGGTCAGCCGACTCCCGTAGCCGTAGTCGTCTTCCGTGCCGTAGACCGGCTGTGCCGGGGAAACGCTGGCATGCAGCGTCACCGGGCCACCGGGCGCGGTGCCCAGGAGTCGAGTCGCCGACAGGGCCGCGAGACCGGCTCCTGCCAGCCACAGCAGCGTCACCGATGTCGTCCACGTGCGCTGGCGCACCATGTGTCCCTCCTGAAAGCTCTGGCTTGCGTATTGACGTGTACCGACAAGAACGGCGCGTCGAGCCAAATCGCACACGCCTGTTCGCTGTGTGCCACCCGAGCGTTGTCGCTCATGACCCGACATCCGGCCGGGACGCACGACGCGTCGAGGTACTGCCATGGCCAAGCGTTCGACTCGCAGCACGCCCCAGATCGCCCCACCCGCACCCGCCGCGCCGGCCTACGCCGCGACGTGTCGGGCCCTCCTCGTCCATGCCGCACCGGCCGAACGCGACGATGCGCGAGCGCAGGCGATCGCCGAGGCCGCCGTCCATGCGGTGATGGGCGAGGCCGTGCGCGTGGAGGCGCTCGGCCCCGGGGCGCGCGACTATCGGGTGACACGCCTCGATGGGCGCGCCATGGACCCGGGCAAGGCCTGGACGCACACCCGCGCGTTGCAGGCCCATCGCGACATCGCCGACGCCGAGCCGGCCATCGACCAGCCCGGTCTCGAACCGCCCCCGGGGACGCTCGCGCCCACGGCCGCCGGTCCAGCCCTGCGTCCTCGCGACTTCTCGGCCGAGGCGCCGTTGCCCTGCGCCAGGACCAACACGGAGTGGAGTCTGGAGCTGTGTCGGGTCAAGGAGGCCTGGGCACTCATGCCGCCGACGCCGCAGGGGCGCGCCAAGGGCGAGGGCATCGTCATCGGCCATCCCGACACCGGCTACACCGGGCACGCCGAGATCATCGACATGCCGTCGCGGGTGCGCGTGGCCGACAGCTTCGACTTCGTCCTTCGCACGCCTGACGCGCGCGATCCGCTCGAGGCCGGCAATCCCGGGCATGGCACCACGACGGCCAGCGTGATCATGAGCAGCACGGGAGGCGCCGGGGCCACCTTCGTGTCCGGGGTCGCGCCCGCGGCCACGATCGTTCCGCTGCGCGTCACGCCGCGCGTCGTCCTGCTCGGCTTCGATCGGCTTGCGGAGGCGATCCGTTACGCGACCGATCGCGGCTGCCACGTCATCTCGATGAGTCTCGGGGGTGTCACCCCGTCGGGCGCTCTCGAGCGCGCCATCGCCTACGCCGTCAGCGAGGGCGTCGTCGTCCTCGCCGCCGCGGGCAACGTGTGGCCGTGGGTGGTCTATCCGGCGCGCTACGACCAGGTCATCGCGTGCGCGGCCTGCAACTGCCAGCGCGCCATCTGGAGCAAGTCGGCCAGTGGCGATACGGTGGACGTGACGGCACCAGGGGAGTCGGTCTGGGTGGCGCGTCCCGGCAAGGACGTCGGGCAGGCCGACGACATCGTGGACGTCGGTTCGGGCACGTCGTACGCCGTGGCGACCACCGCCGGCGCGTGCGCGCTGTGGCTCGCGTTCCACGGCCGCGACACGCTCATCACGCGGTACGGCAAGGGCCAGATCGCCGCCGTCTTCAAGGAAGTGCTGATGACGCAGGGGGTCGACACCCCGCGCGGCTGGCGGACCGACAAGCACGGCGCCGGCATCCTCAATGTCGAGAAGCTGCTGCGTGCGCCGCTGCCGTCGACGCCGCCGGCATCGGGGCTGCGCGTGCGCGCCTCCGTGGTGCCGCGCGGCCAGAACGATGTGGATCGCTTCCTCCCGTACTACCCGGAGACGACCCCCGACCAGGTGCGCAGCGGTCTCGTGCGCCTCCTCGGGACGACCGACGCCCAGTTGCCCGTGGTGCTCGCCGAACTCGGCGACGAACTGCTGTTCCACGTGGCGACCAACCCGGACGTGCGCGCCCGCGTCATCGCCCGGCCTGGCCCGAAGAAGCGCGGTCAGCTGCTGACACCTCGGGCGACGCCCGGAGCGGCGCCCCGCGGCGCCCCGGCCGCGCGCCTGCCGCGCGAAGGGTCGAAGGCCCTGCTCTCACGCCTGGCGTGAGCGAGAGACGATGCCGGGCGCATGGGAGACCGAGGCCGAATGGCGACGGCTGACGCGCGAGCTGACGGCCTGGCGCGATCGGCGCGTGCGTGCCGATGCGCTCGGTCAGCATCGGTCGCAGCTCGAGGCCGTGTGCACGCTGCTGGATCGCGTGCTCGGCGAGCTGCGCGTTCCCATGGCATCCATGACCGGTGACGACGCGGCCATCCTCCAGCAGAGCCGTGTCCACGACCGTCGCCTGACGTGGGTGCGGCGCCTGTGGGACTTCTTCCGCGACCGGTTCGACCAGCGCGACGACCCGACGCTGGCACCCGTGCTGCACGGCGCCGACGAGGTCGTGTGGAGCTGCATGCGTGAGCCGGCGCTGGCGCTGGCCGCAGCGGGCGCCGGGCCCGCCGGCCCGCCGCCCCTGCCGTACGTCGAGCCGGCCCTGACGCCGGAAGTGTTTCCCCACGGGCTCGTCCCGGGCACGTTGCGTCGCGACATCGACGCGCCGTTTCTCCGGCAGGCGCTCGACGCCCTGCCCTTCGCCGTCGTCCGCGTGCCGGCGTCGTGCGTGACCGCCCCATGGTGGCTGATCCACCTGGGCCACGAGGTTGGCCACGTCGCCGACGCGCAATGGATTGGTTATCCGACGCGGACGGCCGTTGTCGAGAGCGTGACGCTGGATGCGCAGGCGACCGCCGACTGGACGCGCTGGAGCGGGGAGGTCTTTGCCGATGCCTATGCGGCGCTGATGCACGGGCAGTGGGCACTCTGGGCGCTGGCCGTGGCCGAGACGCACGACGCCACGGCGCTCGTGCAGCCTCGGGACACCTACCCGCCGCCGGTGGTGCGGCTGCTGGTGATGGCACAGGCGTGCGCCGTGCTGCGCACACCGACCACCGACGTGGCGGCCGACGTCGCCCGATGGCAGACCGTCGTCGACAGCGATCCGCGCCTCGCGGCGATGACCGCCGACGGCAGGCGCGTCGTGGAGGCACTGTTGCAGGTCACGGTGCGCCGCCTGTCGCTTCCCGCGCTCGCGGCTTGGGATCCCGCCAGTTGGGACCGCGCCGCGCTGCGGCCCTGGGTGTCGACGCTGCCGCGCCGGCCGGCCACCCCGTCGGCACGCCCGCGGCGTGCGTGGGCGCGATCCCTGGTGGCGGCGAGCGGGCTGCGCCGCAAGGACGGAGAGACGGCGCCAACCGGCCTTCAGGGAGAGGCGATTGCCGACGACCTTCTCACATGGTTGCCCGCGGTGCGTGAGCCCGGCAGTCGTGCCTCACGCGACGATGTCGCGGGGCGCGTGGCGGCACAGGGCGTGACACTCGCTCGCGATCTGATGGATGCGGAGCCGCTGCCATGAGCGTGCGCTTCGTGATCCGGCTCCGTGCGGACGACGCCGGTGGATGGACGCGCGACGTCCGGGACGCCGCCGGCGTCGTCGTCCCCGGGTCGACGCGGTCGATCGGGGCCCTGCCGCTGCCGCATCCGGATGACACGCTGCTGACGTTCCCGGCGTGCCACCCGCCGCTGGCCGCGGGCGCCGTCGACGAGGCCGACCTGCACGCACTCGACGCCCCCACGCTCGGTCGGTGGTACGCCAACATGGCCTCGGGGCAGGCCTCCGACGGCATGCCCCGTCGCTTCGGGCGGTACCTCTTCGAGCTCGCGCTCGGTGAGGCTGTCTGGGCGCACGTGATCGCGGAGGCCGCCGGCGCCGCGATCGAGCTGCGTCTCGACTGCCTGCCAGACGCCTGGGCGCTGATGCGGTTGCCCTGGGAACTGCTGCACGACGGCCAGCACTTCCTGGCGGCGCGACCGGGGCCGCTCGTCCTCATGAGCCGGCAGATCACGGCGCCGGTGGCCATCACCGCCCCGCGCGTCTTCACGCCGCGCGTCCTCTTCGTGATCGGCTCGCTCCAGGACGACACGGAGATCCGCGCCGGCGCTGAGTACCTCGGACTGCTGCGCCGGCTGCAGACGCTGGACCTGACGATCGACAGCCGCGTGCTGCGCGACTGCACGGCCGAGATGCTGCAGGCGGCGGTGGCCGAGTTCCAGCCGTCGGTCGTCCACTTCATCTGCCATGGAGGATTCGCCGAAGGCCGAGGGGCACTGCGGTTGATCGCCTCGGATGCCGGACTGCCCTTTCAGGACTACACCGCGCCGCAGTTGCTGGCGCTGCTGGCAACGACGGACGCCACCGGCGCGGTGGCGTACCCGCCCGTCCTGGTACTCAACGCCTGCTACAGCGCGACGCCGCTGCCGCCGGCCGCGGACCCCCTCGACACCCTCTCGGGACTCGAGGTCTTCGGTGGCGGTGCCGGCGTGCTGCCCACGTCGGCCGGCACCCTGCCGCTCGGCGCGGAGCTCGTGGCCGGCGACGGCGTGCACGGCGGCCCGGCGCTGGTGATCGGCATGGGCGGCAAGGTCGCCGATCTCGCGTGTCGTCTCTTCACGCGGCAGTTCTATCAGTCACTGCTGCGTGGCGACCCGACCTGGTCGGCCGCGGCGGGTCGGCGCGGCGCGTTCGCGCACGGGTTCGACCCGCGCGACACGGTGGACTGGGCCACGCCCGTGGTGTTCACCGAAGCGTCGGCCAGCCTGCAGGTCGATCCCCTCGAGCTCGACGCCGCCCGGCGGCGCGAGTCGACCGTCCGGCAGTTCCGGCGGCAGGCCGACCCGCCGGCGTTCTGCGGCCGTCTCCGGTTCTTCGATCAATGGCATGCGGCCACGGCGCCCCCGCCGCGAGGCACGCGGCGCCTGCTCGGCATCGCGATGAGCGACGCCGATCGCGACCGGCAGGTCGGCGGATCGCGGCTGCTCGAGGAACTCGCCGTGGCGTCGATTCACGCCGGGCACGTCCCCTGCCTGCGCCTGCACAACCAGGCGTCGCCCGAACGGGCGACCGACATCGCCGGCGTGGTCCGCGAGATTCTCGCCGCGGCCCTGGAGACACGCCTGCGCTTCGGCCTGCCGGCCCACACCTGGGTGTCGCAGGTGCTCCAGCTCACCCGATCGCTCAAGGGCCATGCGGCGCAGGTGGATCCGGCCGTGGACGACGCCTTCGCCCTGGATGAGGCCAACGGGTTCCGCACGGCGCTGCAGATGGACCTCTGGAGCCTCCGCGACGAGGTCGTCGCACAGCTCGGGGCACCACGCGGCAGGCCGGGCCAGCAACTCGCCGTGGTGCTGCTCGACGAAGTGCAGCGCTACGCGGGCGCTGCCGGTCGCTTCGTCGCCGAGCTGCTGCGCGCCGGCGGACTCGGCACCGAGCAGGATCCGATCCCGGTGGCCTTCACCTACCGCAAGGATCTCAACTACGCCGAGCCCTACGAGCAGGTCCGGAAGGCGCTGGATGCGATCTCGAACTGGGCCATCCGCGAGGAGCTGCACCCGCTGCGCGAGGCCGTGTCGGATCGCTCGATCTACCTGCACCTGCTGCTGCACCGGGCGCAGCCGCTGGTGTTCTCGCCGACGCTGGCGCTGCTCGACGTGGACCGCTTCTACAACTCCATCCATCGCGCCACCGCGTCCGGCTATCCGTCGCAGTTCCGCGAGAAGGCCGAGCCCCTCAACAACGTGCTCCTCACGCTGCAGGACGCCGACGTCGTGGTGCCCGCCACCGACGAGGACGTCCTGAGCGGGCTGGGAGACCAGTGATGTCGACGGCGCCTGGGCTGCCTGACGTGGGATCGGTGCTGGCTCGGGTCGAGTCGCTGCTGGCCGGTGGCATCGGTCCCCGCGTGCCGGATCAGCTGGACCCGGCGAGCATCCGCTGGGTGTGTCTCGTCCCCGTGTGGACGCCGACGCTGGCCGCGCGATGCGCCATGCCTGGCTGGGGCAGCGCGGCCGACCTCGACGTGCTCGACGCCTGGCGGGACGACGGGCTCATCGAGGCGACGCTGACGCCGCTGTCCATCGACGACGCCGGGCAGGTGACACCGGCGCAGCACCTGTTCTGGGTGTCGCGCCACGCGCGCCCGGCCTGGCTCTCGCGCATCATCGAAGAGGATGGCCTCGACGCCCTCGCGTCGCTGGTGCAGTCGATCGCCAGCCGTGTGCTCGCACAGCCGCGCGATCAGCACATGCCCACGGCCACGTGGCGCTGGGCCGTCGTGGCCTCGCATGCCACCAGCACGTTGCCGACGCTGCGCGAGGCCTTCGAGCACGAGCTCGATCAGGCCCTGTCGCAGGAGCGGCCCGAAGAGGCCTGGCTGTGGATCGAGGCCCTGCAGCGCGTGGCCGAAGTGGTGCCGGGCGAGGCCACGACGCTGCACCAGCGGTCCGTACGGCGCCTCGCGCTCTTCGACCGCCAGCGCAGCGACCGCGCGATGCTGCGCGGCTACCTGCCGCGTCGCGCCATGTTCGAGGCCTACCGCGATCTGCTGACCGGCCCGGACGGCGTGTGGGCGATGCACTACCTGGGCGGCGGTGGCGTCGGCAAGACGATGCTGATGCGCGCGTTGACGTCCGGCACCGACGAGCACCTGCCGCCGGGTGTCGTGCTGCCGCCCACGGTCACGGCGCGCATCGACTTCGATCACATCAATCCCGACTACCCGGCGCGGCGTCCTGGCCTGCTGATCGCCCACCTGGCCGAGGAGCTTCGCCTCAAGGACGATCGGCTCGCCGCCTCCGAGGCCTTTGCGCTGCTGTTCAGCAAGATCGCGTTGTTGCACGAGCGGGTCGACAGCGATCGCACGCCGGCGGCCGACGTCGAGGAGATGCTCGAGGTGTTCCGCTGGGCCTGCGAGAGTGTCGCCAGCGGCGGCCGTCGCATCGTCCTGCTGCTCGATACGTGCGAGGAGCTGGACCGGCTCGGCCCGAGTGGCACACTGCCTGACAGCGTCGAGCGCACGTTCGCGCTGCTCGAGCGCCTGCACGAGATGATGCCGGCGCTGCGTGTCGTGCTGTGTGGTCGGCGACCGCTGGCCGGCACCTATGCCGACGGCGAGGTGGTCGCTGCGGGGATGCCGGAACGACCGTGGCTGCGATTGCATCGCGTCTTTGCCTTCTCCGGGGACGAAGCCCGCGCGTACCTGCAGCTGATGTCCGTGCCCGAGGCCCTCGTCGTGCCGGTGCTGACGCGCAGCGTGGCCGCGGCGTCGTCCGCCACGCTGGGCCTCCCGGCCGGTGAGGCGTCGCCACGGTACAGCCCCTTCAGCCTGTCGGTGTACGCGACCTGGATCGCGAAGCAGCAGGACGTGGATCCGGCGCGCATCGTCGGCGACGACGTCGATCACTTCGTCCGCATCCGCATCCTCGATCGCATCCACAACGAGGACGTCCGTCGGCTGCTGCCACACGTCGCCCTGCTCGGCCGCTTCGACGACGCGACGCTGCGCGCATGCGTCGACATCCGGGACGACGTGGCAGACGCCGTGTTGCGCGAGATCGCGGCGCAGGAGTGGATCGATCGCCAGGCAGGTGGGTACTACGCCGTCGAGCCCGAGCTGCGCATGCGCTTGTGGCGGTACTTCGAACGTGAGGAGACCAGCGTCCTGGACGCGGCGCGCCGCCGTGTGCTGCCGGCCCTGTGGCAGCGCCTCGACGCCGGCCCGGTCGGTGAGGTGCCCGATGAAGCGGTGGTGCAGGCGCTGCTGCAACTCGTGCATGCCGACCGCGCGTCGGTGCTGCGGGCCTGGCTCATCCTCGACACGCGTGTGACGGCTGGCCCGGAGTCGGCCTGGGGCGTCCGCGTGCTGGCGCGGGTGCTGGCCGACGAGGCGTCGCTTGGCGCCGAGGTGGATCCGGGCGCCCGTGCGGCGTGCCTGACGACGTACGCCGAGTGTGTCGTCCGCGAGCATGGCGCGGCCGGCACCGCCGATCTGTGGGCCACGGCCTGGGAGGGCGCGCAGCACCTGGCGCCTCCGGACGTGCGTGCGGTCGTGCTCGTGCGAGCGGCGAGCGGTGGCCTGACATGCGCCGCCGCGTCGCTCGACCTGCCGGCGATCGAGCGGTGGGCGTCCCGGCTCGCGAGTCTCATCGAGGACCCTGAGGTCATCGTCTCGGCGCCGTCGCATCTGGCCCCGGTGATCGCGGCGGTGATGGCGTGCCTGGACGCCGCCGAACGGCAGGCCGACCCACTGGCGCCGGCACCATCGGCCCCATGGCTGGCCAGCCTGACGGCCGTGACCGCCGAGGTGTCGCACGCGCCTGCGCGCGCCATCGCGCTGGCCTGCGCCGGGCGTCTCGCCGCCCGACATCAGGAGGTCCACGAGGCGCGCTCCAGGTTCGAGGACGCCCTCGACGCGATGACCGAGCCGGGCGATGGGCAGCTTCCGCCCTGCTTGCAGTGGCCGCGTGGTCTCGATGCCGCGTCGTGGGTGACGCTCGAGTCTCTGCGCGGACTCGCCGGTCTCGAACCCGTCGAGGACACGCTGGCCCGCTTCTCGTTGCTGATGCCCGTGGCGAGCGAGGTGGCGGCCAATCGGCTCGAGGCGCTCCGCCTCCGTCTGACCGCCGCGGTCCGCGTGCCGGAGGCGCCTCTCTCGGGTGCCGCCGCGAGCCCCCTCATCCGTCCGGACGACGTGGCGATCGCCGACAGCCTCGGTCTCGTCGTCGTGCCGCCACGTGCGGTGGCCATCGCGCTCGATCACGTCGAGTGCGGCCGGCCCGAGGACGGCCTGCGACTGCTCGCGGAACTCGCGTCGGTCGCCACCAGCGCCCGCAATACGGTCGTAGCCGTCGCGGTCGATCGGGCGCGCATCGCGGCCGTCACTCGCATGCGCCTCGGCGAACACGGCCGACTGAGTCGGCAGCTGCTGGCCGGGGCCAGTGAGGTGCCGCTCGCCGAGCGTGAGCGGATGCGCGCCTTCATCCACGGGCGAATCGCCAATGACGAGTCCGTGCGGCCGCTGGCCGAGATGCCGGTCGCCTCACTGGACGACGCGCATGCGATCTGGCGTGCCCGTCGCGCGCCCGACGCGAAGGCGCGCGAGGACCTGGCCGCCTGGGGTCGCCGCGTGCTGGCCGCGCCGCCTGCCGGCGGTGACAGCGAGTGGGCGAGGGCCGCGGCCGCGCTGGATCTGATCGAGTGCGCCGAACTCGGCGGCGTCGATCGCACCGGGCACGGCTTGACGCCGATCTCGCCCGAAGCCTGGTGGAGCCGGTTCCCGGCGCATCCCGAGCTCGCGCTGCGCCTGTGGACGCGGAGTGCGGCGCTCGGCGTGTCGCCAGGCGGGCCGACGACGCAGCTGGTGCGCCGCATCGGGGTGCGTCGCGCCGCGGCCATCGCGATGGAGGAGGGGGAGCTGCTGGCGCTGCGTCTGCCGGCGCACGCCCTGCGCCTGCTGGCGCTCGCGCTCACCTGGTTCGAGGACGCCAGTGACGCGCTGGGCATCTGGCAGGTGACCGCGCTGCTGGCGATCACGCGCGTGCGATCGGGCGTACCGCGTGACGCCCTCGACCTCACGGCGTTGCAGGAGGCGCACGGGGCCCTCGTGGCGGGTGCCGCGGCTGGTGCGAGCGGACTGCCGTCGTGGTCGGTCATCGAAGGCATCTCGCGCCTGCCGCTGACGGAGGCGCCCGGCCTCACGGAGTGGACGCCCTGGCTGCACCGGGTGATCGTCGTGCAGCACTGGGTCGCGTCGGGCGTGCGACCGGAAGTCATGTTCAGCGCGGCGGATGCGCTTCCCGTGGAGCTGCGCGACTGGCCCTCCGAGGGTGCGGCCGCCGCACAGGACGGCACCGCGCAGACGCCCGTCACGTCGTCTGGCATCACCCTGCCGTCCGATCCGCCGACGCGGTCGGCCCCGGCCCCACCCTCGTACGCACCCACGACGGCGCCCTCCCCGGCGGGCGCGCCCTCGAGGAGCCCTCGTTCGGGCTCGCGGCTGGCCTGGCCCTGGTGGGCGCTGGGGGGCCTCGCGACGCTGCTCGCCGCGGGGCTGTTGATCGGGTGGCTGGTCACGACGACGGGCCGGTCCGACGCACCCACGATGCTGCCGCCGGGTGCGACGGTCGACCCTGGCCAGACGGGTCAGGGGACCGACGAACCCGGCGCCACCGCCACCAGCGAGATGACGCCGCTGCCGGTGCTCCCTCTGGCCGTCGCGCTGGTGCTCCTCGCCGCGGGCGCCGCGATCTGGGGCGCCATGCGGCGGCGCGCGCCTGCCACGCGCGCCAGCGGCGGGATACCGACGTGGGTGGCGCGGGTGACGTCGACAGACACCGACGGGGCATCCGACCGCCAGGCGGCGTTGGACACGACGGTGACGCTGGCAGACGAACGCGGCGAGCCGGTCACGGTGGCGCACCTCCGCATCCGACGCATCGAGGCGCTCTCCGGGCTGGACGCGCTGCGGCAGCCGCCCCTCGGGACGGCGCTGTCGTCGCCCCTGCCCAGGACCCCGCCGCTGGAGCGCATGTGGCTCGATCTGGAGACGACCACAGCCTGGCCGTGCTGGGAGGCGCTGCTCTGGTCCGGCACGGTGGACGTGATGCGCCTGCGCCCGTTCGTCGTGCGGGCCGTGCGGGGGGCGCGGGCCGCTCGGCCGCTGCGTCCGGCGACGGGGGCGCCGTGGACGATTGCCACCATTGCGGCCACTGCGGGTGACGCGCGCCAGGCCTCGTACGCGTGGGAGCCGGCCGTGCGGGCGCGGCGGGCATCGGTCACGCCAGTGCCAGCCAACGTCGTGCGCGAAGGCGTGCGCCAGCGCGACATCCGGGTCGTCCATGTCGCGGCCCAGCCGATCGATACGCCGCAGGGCCTCTTCTTCGAGGTCACTGGCGGCGAGGACCTGCACGTCAAGGAATCGCTGGAGTCACTCCGGGGCGATCGCGGCACGCTGTTCGATGCGTCACAGATCGCGCACACGTTTCCCGATATGGTGTGTGCCGTGCTGCAGCCGCCGCGTCGGGCGTCGCTCGATCTCACGCCGGCCGGGCGCGAGACCTGCGCCTCGCTGCGGGTCATCGGCGCGGCCCTGGCCGAGGAGGGCGTGCCCTTCGTTGTCGTGCTGCCACCACTCGACGGCGAGCTGTCGTCGCTCGTCGTGCGCCTGCTTGGTCGTCGCCTGGTGACGCTGAGCGACAGTGGCACCCTCGACCCGCACGAGTTCCTGCTGCGGGCGCGCGAGATGGTGCTCGGACACGCCCAGCGCCTCCTGCCGCGCGATGCCGCGATCGAGCTCGCCTTGCAGGTCACCGTCTACGCCCGCTGAGAGCGGCGACCCCCCTTGCCACAGGAGCCCGACCAGCCGTGACTCTTCTCGAAACGCTCGAGGGATGGTGGGGCAGGGACGCCGCGCACCACGTGGTGCACGACCTGCCCGCGACCGCCGTGCAGCCGGCCGGTGACACGGGGGCGGTGTGCCAGGCCGGGATGCACTACTTCAGGCTCTGGCTCGCCGAGATGCGACTGGCGCAGGACCAGGCGTGGTTCACCACGCGCCATCCGGCCGTCCACGCGCTGGTGCGGCTGCGGTTCGGCGACGCGGACGTCGAGCTGCCGCGCATCGTCGGGCCGATGACGTTGCCAGGGCTGGATCAGGCGCACCTCGGCGACGTGGTGCATCTCGACCATCCGCTGACGCCGCTGCTGCCCTGCAGCGGCGGGGTCGTCGAAGTCTCGGCCGGACTGGTGGCGCTCGAGGGCACCAGGGTGCTCGGCCAGTTCGTCACGGCGATCGAAGCGGTGACGCAAGTGCTGGCGCAGCCGCCCCTCTCGACGGCGCTGGCGGCGGTCGGGCCCGTCACGCGCGCCGTGCAGACGCTGTTCGGCGCGGCCGCAGGGCGGCAGCACCTGGGCGTGCACCTCGCGTACGCCGGCGATCAGTGGCCGCGCGCGCTGCATGCCGGCTATGTCGCCGTCATCCGGAAGGACGTCACGCAGATCGCCGTCGGCGACCTGTCGGTGCAGCAGGGCGCGTTGCGGCTGCGCGGGGCGCCACTCATGGGCGCCGACTACATGCTGTTCCGGCTCGAGCGGATGGCGGAGCGTGACGACTGGGACAGCCTGGCGTCGATCGCGGCGCCGTTCCGGGACGCCCTGACGGCGCTCAGCCACGGCAACGCGGTCGTGGCCGAGGCACACGTGCGCCGCGCCATGCTCGAGGCCTGGACGTCACCCGACCTCACGCGGGCCGATCGCACGCGCGTCAGCACCGAGATCAAGCGCACGTTCCAGGAAGCGCGCAGTCTCGGCCTTGGTCTGGAGCGCGCGCCGGCGACGCTGGCCGGCGCCATGGCGGGCGCCCTGCCGGCCGACGCGGTGGGACGTCTGCAGCCACCGTCGCTCGAGGCGCTGCTCGATCTCGGGGAGTGAAACAGGGCTCTGGGCTCTGGGCTCTGGGCTCAGGGCTGAGGGGTTGGGAGGGCCGGCTCGCCGAGCCGGCCGACACGGGGCAACACACGAGGAGCACACGATGGCCAAGAAGGCACTCTGCGTCGGCATCAACGACTACCCGTACGACGGGTCCGATCTCAACGGCTGCGTCAACGACGCGACGGCCTGGGGCAGTGTCCTCAAGGAGCTCTACGGCTTCCGGGACATCACGATCATCCTCGACAAGGACGCGACCAAGAAGCGGATGCTCGACGGCATCAAGGCCCTCCTGAAGGGCGCGAAGGCGGGTGACGTGCTCGTCTTCACGAACTCGTCGCACGGGTCGTACAAGGCCGACACCGATGGCGACGAGGAGAAGTACGACGAGATTCTCTGTCCCTACGACATCGCCGACAACGACATCGTGGACGACGAACTGCGCACCCTGTTCGACAACGTCAAGCCGGACGTGCGACTGACCGTCGTGCTGGACAACTGTTTCTCGGGCACCGCCACGCGTGCGCCCGTGTCGGACATCATCCCTGGGCTGCGCACACCGGACGATCGCCGCGTCCGCTTCCTCAGCCCGGCGCTGCGCGGCGGCAAGGTGCTGCAGAACCCGTGGAAGGCCAAGCCGAAGCGCATCGAGAAGCATCCCGAGGCGGACATGAAGGACGTGCTGCTCACCGGCTGCACCGACAAGGAGTACTCCTACGACGCCAACATCGAAGGCACCTACCACGGTGCCATGACGTTCTACGCGCTGAAGGCCATCCGCGAGGCGCCGCACGCCCTCACGTACAATCGCCTGCACAGTCGCATCACGAGCCTCATCGGGGACTATCCGCAGCATCCGCAGCTGGAGGGCAGCAACGCCAATCGGCGGCGGAAACTGTTCAGCTGAACCGACGTGTACACCCTCGACGGTCGCCAGAAGAAGGCGCTGCACGCGGCCCTGCGGCACGCGTTTCCGCGTCCTGCCGCGCTCGAACGCCTCGTCGAGTTCCATCTCGACGAGCACCTCGCCGTCATCGCCGGCGAGGGCGCGCTGGACGACGTCATCTTCCGGGTGATCGCCTGGGCCGAAGCGCACGGGCGGCTGGCCGCGCTGGTCAACGGCGCGCGCGCCGAAGTGCCAGGCAATCCGCAGGTGATGGCCTTCGAGCGGATGGTCGTCGAGGCACGCGACGCCCGTCCGCTCGATGCCGCGCTGCGGCAGTTCGCCGAGGGCGTGCGTCTCGCGCCGGCGCTCCCGGACGACCCCGAGCTCGAGAAGCGCGTCTTCCGCGCCGGGTTCTCCGACATCGCGCAGTGGCGCGCCCGTCTGGGTCAGGCCGAGCTCGCCGTGTGCCGCGTCGAGGCGCCTCCCTGGCGAGCGCTCGGCACCGGGTTCCTCGTCGGGCCCGACCTGGTCATGACCAACCGGCACGTCATCGAGGCCCTGGCGATGCAGCCCGAGCCGTCGATGGTGTTCCGCTTCGACTTCAAGCTCTCGCCGGACGGATCGCGCCTTCGGGAGGGGGAGACGTTCGGCCTGGCGCACGAGTGGCTGGTGGCGAGCAGTCCCGTGGCCGATCTCGACTTCGCGATCCTCCGCCTGGCCGAGCCGGCCGGCGAGCGGCCGACCGGCGGCACCGCGGACGCCCCGCCGCGTGGCTGGATCACCCCGCAGTGCCGCGACCTGGAGCCCGACGAGACGATCTTCGTGATCCAGCATCCCCAGGGCGACACGCTCAAGCTCGCGACAGGACGCTACGACAGCCGGGAGCCGACCCGCCTGCGCTACCGCGTGGATACGGAACCGGGGTCGTCCGGCTCGCCGTGCTTCACGGCCCAGATGGAACTGGTCGCCCTCCATCGCGGATCGGCCGAAGGCCTCGCCAATCAGGGCGTGCCGCTGGACGCCATCGCCGCGGCGTTGCCCGCCGGGTTCTTCCAGCCGTTGCCGCCGGCGCGCGTGGCACCGGCCGCCGCACCAGACGATCTGAGGCAGGTCGAGCGACTCGCGGCACCGCGTCGTCGCCGCTCGCGGATGATGGCCGCGGCCGGGGTGGCAATCGCGGCGGCGCTGGTCGCCGTGCCCGTGTGGTGGGCCCGCATGGACCCGCCTGCGGGGCAGGGCACGCCGGCATCCGCGTCGCAGCTGCCGGCCTCGTCACCCCCCGTGCGCGTGCGCTTACCGGTGCGCGAGGTCGCCGTGCCGTTCGCGACGACATCAGGCGAGGCTGACGGCTGCCGGTCGGATGCGGACCACCAGCGTGCCTTCTTCCGACTGGAGACCACTGGCGCGTGGCCGGCGGCCGAGGGTGCGCGCTCCCGTGACGTGCAGTTGGTGGCCATCGGGGACGTGGTGATCGAGGACGCGAGCATCGCCATGCGCACCGGCGTCGAGGCGGCAGCCGTGTCGCTGCCGCAGCGGCACCTCGCGCGCAGGTGGGTCTTCGCCGAGCCCGTGCAGGCGCCGGTCGTGCTCGTGGCGTGCATCCGCTCGACGACGTCCGTTCGGCCCAGGCCCGCATTCAAGGTCATCACCTGGAGGGAGGTCACCCCATGAGGTCCCCGCACATCGTCGTCGTCGCCGTTGCGGTCGCCGTCGCCATCGCGCTCGGCGGGTGCCGCAGCGGCGAGGCGCCACCGGCGGCGCCAGCCGCAGCCGAGGCCGCGAGTGGTCGCGCAGACGGTCCCACGCCGGCGCCGGCCGAGCCGACCGCCGTGCTCTACGGGCGCGTGCTCGGCTCCGATCATCAGAACGCCGCGCCGTCGGATTGGCAGGTCCGCGTCACCGCCGAGTACGAGGACGGGACGGACGTCGCGCCCCGCGATCGCGACAGCACGGGCGAGCTCTTTGCCTTCAAGGTCGTGCCGGGCAAGCGGGTGCGGCTGTACTTCGAGGCGGTGCCGTATCAGGCGTCGGTCACCGAGTTCGTCGACGTCACCGACGAGCGTCGCTATGCCTCGCGTGTGCCCGACATCGTGATGGACCGCATTCGCTGGACGATGGCGCTGTTTGCCAATGGCAATGGCGAGGCCTTCGGGCGCAACCTCGAGGCGCAGGCCGCCGTGGCCGAGCAGACCGGGTCGGCCGACATCTTCCGCGCCAACCTCGAGTTCTACCGCAAGGCCTCGGCTCGGTTCCCCGACTGCCTGCGCCGACTGCAGGAGTTCGAGCGCACGCCGCGCGGCGTCGCGCTCACGCAGCAGGCCGAGGCCCGAGGCGTGCCGGTGTCACTGCTCGAGGGGCTCGTGCAGAGACCGGCGGAGGTGGCCACCACGGAGCCGGACACGCTGCGCGCGCTCGCGGCGAACCCTCGCGTGGCGCAGACGCTGCGCAACGAGGCGCGCCGGGCGCTCGACGCGCCTACACCGGAGGCGCGTACCCCTCGACGATGAAGGCCTTGCCGGTCGAATTGGCGAGCCTCACCTTCAGCGCCTCCTGGTAGTCGTCGGAGAAGTAGAACGCCTTTGCGGCGTCGACGGAGGCGAACTCGATCACCACGAACCGCTGCGGGTGCCAGTCGCCCTCGAGGGGCGTGACGGCCCCGCCGCGCACGAGGAAGCGACCGCCGTGGCGGGCCACGCTCGCGCCCGCGAGATCACGGTAGGCGGCATAGGGTTCGGGGTTGGTGACGTGGACTTCGACGATGACGTAGGCGGGCATAGGAGGAATCGGGAATCGGGAAGCGGGAACCGGGAATCGGGAGTCGAGACACGTAGCCGTCGGACTTGCCTGGCCCGCCAGAGCGCGTGCGCGGAGGCGGGTCCGACTGTCTTGTGTCAGGCCGCCGGCTCCGCGTGGATGTCGCGGGCGCGGCGCAGGGCGTGCTGCACGCTCGGGGTGATGTTGTCGGCGCCGATGTGGTGGACGAAGTTGGCCTGGTGCAGCATCTTCGCCGGCTGGTCGTGCGCGCCGCAGAGCAGCAGATGGCGACCGGACGCCTTGAGGCGGTCGGCCAGCGTTTCGAGGGCGTAGAGACCGGTGGCGTCGATGGCCGTCATGTTGCGCAGACGCACGATCACGATCGCCTGCAACGGTGTCAGGTCGCGCGTGGCCAGGCCCAGCTTGTCGGTCGTGCCGAACAGGAACGGGCCGTGGATGCGCAGGATGCTGACGTAGGGCGGCACGTCCTGCAACTGCAGGCTGTGCTGTTCGCCTTCGAGGATGTACTCGGGGGTGACGATCGACACCGAGCTGGTCTCGGACACGCGGTACACGTACAGCAGCGCGGCCAGCGCCATGCCGACCTCGACGGCCACGGTCAGGTCGGCGAACACGGTGAGGGCGATGGTCACCAGCCACACCGCGCGGTCGGTCTTGCCGAGGCGGACCACGCCGGGGATCTCGAACCACTCGCCCATGTTCCACGCCACCACGAAGAGCACGGCGGCGAGCGTGGCCATGGGGATGTGGCGCGCCAGCGGGGCCGCCACCAGGATCACGGCCAGCAGCGTCACCGCGTGCACCAGACCCGACACGGGGGACACGGCACCGGCACGCACGTTCGTGGCGGTGCGCGCGATGGCGCCCGTCACCGGAATACCACCGACCATCGGCACCAGCATGTTGGCCACACCCTGGCCGAGCAGCTCGGCGTGCGGGTTGTGGATCTCGCCGGTCATGCGGTCGGCCACCGTGGCCGACAGCAGGCTCTCGACGGCCGAGAGCAGCGCCACGGTCAGCGCGGCCGGCAACAGCGGCAGGATCAGGTCGGCACGGAACTGCGGGATGGCGAAGGTCGGCAGGCCCGACGGGATGCCGCCGAAGCGCGATCCGACGGTCTCGACCATGCCCGGCATCAGCATGCTGGCGGCCGTGCCGGCGATCAGGGCCACGATGGCACCCGGGACGCGGGGGATCAGCTTCGGCACGCCGAGGATGACGGCCAGTGACACCGCGGTCAGCGCCACGGCGGGCATCTGGGTGGTTGGCAGCGCCTGCCAGTACGCCTCCATCCGGGCGAGGAACTCGCTCGGCACGGTGGCCATCGTCAGGCCCAGGGCATCCTTGATCTGGGTCGAGGCGATGAGAATCGCGATGCCGTTGGTGAAGCCGATGAGGATGGGCCGCGGGATGAACTTCACCGCCGTGCCGAGGCCGGTCACGGCGAGCCCCACCAGGATCGCCCCGGCCATCATCGTCACCATCAGCAGCCCGGAGGTGCCGTGCTCCGCGATGATGCTGGCCACGATGACGACGAAGGCGCCGGTCGGCCCGCCGATCTGGACCCGGGATCCGCCGAGGACCGAGACGAGGAAGCCGCCGACGATGGCGGTGTAGAGCCCGGCCTCCGGGGTGGTGCCGGAGGCAATCCCGAAGGCCATGGCCAGGGGGAGGGCCACGAGGCCCACCGTCAGTCCTGCCACGATGTCCGAGGTGAGGTGCCCCGCCGAGTAGCCGTCGCGCAGGACATCGAGCAGGCGCGGACGCAGGCGGGAGAGATCCAGATCCGACAGGAACGTTCCCACCGGCTCATTGTGGATCGTCGGGGCGGTGCGTGCGCGGTGGCTATACTCCCCGTACGACCATGGCAGACACGCATCCACTCGTTGGCGTCATCATGGGCAGCCGCTCGGACTGGGACACCATGCGACAGGCCACCGAGGTCCTCGAGCAGTTCGGCGTCCCCTTCGAGGCGCGCGTCGTCTCGGCCCATCGCACCCCGGATCTCATGCGCGACTACGCCACCGAGGCGGAGGTCCGCGGCCTCGAGGTGATCATCGCGGGGGCCGGCGGCGCGGCCCATCTGCCGGGCATGGTGGCGGCGCAGACCCTGGTGCCCGTGATCGGCGTGCCCGTCCAGAGCCGGGCGCTCAACGGGCTCGACTCGCTGCTCTCCATCGTGCAGATGCCCGGCGGGGTGCCGGTGGCGACGATGGCGATCGGCACGGCGGGGGCGAAGAACGCCGGGTTGCTGGCCGTGGCGATGCTCGCGGTGCGGCGTCCCGCCCTGCGCGAGCAGTTGCGGGCCGTCCGTGCCCGACAGGACGCCGCCGTGCGCGCGGAGTCGCTCGAATGAGCGCCCCCATCCTCCCCGGCGCCACGATCGGGGTGCTCGGCAGCGGCCAGCTCGGCCGGATGTTCACCATCGCCGCGCGGCGGCTTGGCTACCGCGTGCACACGTTCTCTCCCGACCAGGATTCCCCGACGGGCCAGGTCGCCGACCACGAGGTGACGGCGTCCTACGACGACCTCGCGGCCGTCTCGGCCTTCGCGCGCGACGTGGCCGCGGTCACGTTCGAGTTCGAGAACGTGCCCTCGCGCACCGTGGAGGCCCTGGGGGCCGGCACGGTGGTGCGGCCGTCGGGGCACGTCCTGCACGTCACGCAGCACCGCGTGCGCGAGAAGACTTTCCTCGTCGGCGCCGGCATTCCCGTGGCGCCCTTCGCCGTGGTCGAGGCATCGGGCGACATCCAGCGGGGACTCGCCCAGGTCGGACTGCCAGCCATTCTCAAGACGGCGAGCTTCGGCTACGACGGCAAGGGCCAGGTGCGGATCGCGGAGCCAGACGCGGCGTCGGCGGGCTGGGCGACGATCGGCTGGCAGCCCGCGGTGCTCGAGGGCGTGGTCGCCTTCGCCTGCGAGGTGTCGGTCGTGGTGGCCCGGAGTGCCGACGGCGCGATGGTGGACTACGGCGCCATCGAGAACAGCCATCGGCACCACATCCTCGACGTGTCGGTGTGGCCGGCGCGCATCCCCGAGGCCACGGCGCGCAAGGCCGTGGCCCTCGCGCGCGCGGCCTGCGAGGCCCTCGACGTAGTCGGCGTCCTGTGCGTCGAGATGTTCGTCGACGCCGCCGGGGACGTCATCGTCAACGAACTGGCGCCCCGCCCGCACAACTCCGGGCACCTCACGATCGACGCGCATGTCACCTGCCAGTTCGAGCAGCAGCTCCGGGCCGTCTGTGGCCTGCCGCTCGGCACGACGACGGCGAGGGCGCCTGCGGCGGCGATGGCCAACCTGCTCGGCGACGAGTGGGGCCGGGGTGAGCCGGACTGGGCGGCCGCGCTCGCGCTGCCCGAGGTCAAGCTGCACCTCTACGGGAAGCTCGAGCCCCGCCCCGGCCGCAAGATGGGGCATCTGACCGCGACCGCCGGGACACCCGACGAGGCGGAGGCCCTCGTGCGCGAGGCGCGGCGGCTGCTCACCGCCCGGGCCTGAGGCGGCAGGCGTCTCCGGCCGGGCGGCTTCGGCTGGGGAAACCCACGGCGCTGCCGATTCCCCGGACGTGGCATCCGGATCGTTGTCGGCCCCCACCTCGTGCCCCGGTTGTGGGCAGCTCATGGAGACCGTCGGGCTCGTCGCCCGCTACGGTCGCCAGGTGGACGTGGACATCTGTGGGGCGTGCGGCGGGCTCTGGTTCGACGACAAGGAGAGCCAGCAACTGAGCCCCGGCGCCACGCTCGCGCTGCTCGATCGCCTGACGCTGCGGCCGTCCCGTGGCATCCAGGGCCGTTCGCCCTGTCCACGCTGCCGCCAGGCGCTGCTCGACGTCCACGACCAGCAGCGCGCCACGAAGTTCTCGTACCGGCGGTGCTCGGCCGGCCACGGGCGGTTCATCACCGCGTACCACTTCCTGCGCGAGAAGCACCTCGTCCGCGAGCTCACGGCCGTCGAGATCGAGGAAGTGCGCGCGCGCATCCAGCAAATCAACTGCGTCAACTGCGGCGCCCCTGTTGGCCTGGCCGCCGCACTGTCGTGCGGTCATTGCGGCACCCCGGTCTCCATGGTCGATCCCCAGCAGCTCCGCCGTGAACTGGCCACCCTCAGCCTCGCCGAGGCGGATGGCCGTGACGTCGACCCCACCCTGCCCATCCGGTTGTTGCACGAACGGGCCGCCACCGAGCGCGCCTGGGCGAGCATGCCGGGGGACCGGTCGTGGGTCGACGACCTGATGGCGGACAATACGGGTATCGCGCAAGCCGCAATCCGCATGCTCGGCATGCGGTTGGGGTAGCGCAGGCCATGCACGCCCGGGCCGCAAGGAGCGGGCGCGCGGGAGAATCGGGATGATCGACCTCACGGCGCTGACGCGCTCCGCGCAACACATCGAAGCCCTCCCGGCCAGCGTGACCCGGCTGATGGCCCTCACGGCGGGTGACACGTGGTCGGCGCACGACGTCGAGGAGGTCGTCCGTCTCGACCAGGCCCTGACGCTGCGGGTGCTGCGCGCGGCCAACTCGGCGGCCAGTGCCTCCGCCATGCCGATTGCCACGGTCCGCGAGGCCGTGGTGCGCCTCGGCATCCGGCCGATGGTGTCCCTGGCGACGACGGTCGGCGTGCAGAAGCGCCTGGAGCAGGGGTTGCCGGAGTACGGGTTGTCCGAGGGCGAGCTGTGGCGGCACTCGGTGGCGTCGGCGCTCGCGGCCGAGGCAGCGCAGAGCTATTGCCACGTGTTGTTGCCGGCCGAGGCCTATACGGCGGCGTTGCTGCACGACGTGGGCAAGCTGGTGATGGCGCGCTTTCTGGCCCCCGACGTGCTGCGCCTGCTCGCGGAGGCCCGCGAGAAGGGCGGCCTGTCCAGCCTGCGGGCCGAGGCGGAGCTGCTGCAGGTCCACCATGGCGAGCTCGGGGGGCTGATCGCGCAGCACTGGGACCTCCCCGTCCGCATCGTCACCGGCATCACGCATCACCACACGCCGGAGCTGGCGCGCGACATCATCGCGGACGTCGTCCACGTGGCCAATATCGCCGCCAAGCGGGCCGGGACGGGCTACGCGGCCAATGACTCCGACCTGGCGGTGCAGCCGGAGTCGCTGGACCGCATCGGGATGACGGGGGAGGGGTTCGTCGACCTGACCACCCAGGTCACGATGCGGCTCGAGAAGGTCCTGGCGATGTACGCCAGCTAGGCTGGAATCGCCACTTCGTCGTGGCGCCTGGCGCGTCACGCCGTGCAACTTTGTCGCGCAAATTCAAAAGAGGCTGACTTTAGGTACCGACTGCGGAGGCTAATCTCGCTGGGTCGTCTTAAAGGCTCAGGTTCAGACGCGGTCTTCTGTCGGCACGATTCATGCGATTCTCATCTATCAGTCCCGGAGGACCATAGATGAAACTCGTTCAGCAGCTGGCCATGGCTGGGGTAGCCTTGGCCGTGACCGGAGCCCAGGCTCTCGGCGCCACCATCCTCGTCACCAACCCGGCCAATCTCGGCGCCAACGCGTCGGCCACCATCGCCCCGCTCGGCATCGACTACAGCGAAGTGACCCAGGGCACCTCGGTCACGCTGACGGACCCGAGTCGCTCGGTGGCGTTCACCAATGACGGCACGCTTCTCAGCCGCGTGGACGAAGGCGGCACCTGGGGCGGCAACTTCATGCTGAACGAGGCGCTCCTCTGGAGCGGCGGTTTCGACCCCAACTTCAACCTCGTCGACGGCGGCACCCTCACGCTCACCTTCAACGCCAAGGTGCAGGGCGTGGGTGCCCGCATCCAGCGCCTCGACTACGGCACGTTCGGCGTGACCATCAAGGCCTACAACGGCACCACCCTGCTCGGCTCGTTCCTGGCCAGCGGCCTCGAGAGCACCGGCGACCAGGATGGCTCGGCGCCCTTCGTCGGCATCCGCGACACCGCGGCGCGCATCACGTCGGTCACGTTCTCGGTCTCGGATGGCTCCTTCGCCATCAACGGCCCGCTCGTCAACACCACGCCCGGTGGCGGTGGTGGCAACGGCGTGCCCGAGCCGTTCACGGTCTCGCTGGTCGGCCTCGGCCTCGCCGGTGTTGCCGCTCGTCGCTATCGCTCGCGGAGGGCTCTGTGAAGCTGTCCTCCCACACGTTCGCCACCGGCGCACTCGTCGCTGTCGTCACCGCCGGCGTGCTGGCGGTTGGCCCGCAGGCGCCGACCACCCCTTCCGCCACGGTTGCCCCGGCTGAGACGGCCGCGGCCGCCAGGCCCGCCCGTCGTCCGCGCGCCAAGACCGCGGCGAAGCGCTTCGACCAGCCCGCCGAGGCCGCGATGTTCGCCGCCCGCAAGCGCGCCGGCGCCATCGAGACCCGTGGGCCGAACGCGGCACCGGGCAGCCAGGCCACCCCGCAGATTCCGGTGCGGGCGTACCTCGCCGCCGCCGCGCACATCCGGCGCATGCCGCAGTACTCGAGCGTGACCAACGAGATCCTGCCGGCCGGTCCGCAGGTGCTCGCTTCGACGGCCCCGCAGGCGCTGGCGGCGCCAGGCGGCGCCCTCGGCACCTGGCAGCCCCTGGGGCCGGGCAACATCGGCGGGCGCACCCGCCAGCTGGTGTTCCACCCCACCAACCCGGACATCATGTACGCGGCCGCGGTTGCCGGCGGCGTGTGGAAGACCACCGACGCGGGCGCGTCGTGGAACCCGCTGACCGACCTCCTCATCCCCAACATCGCCGTCAACTCGCTGGCGATGGACCCGAAGAATCCCCAGGTGCTGTACGCCGGCACCGGTGAGGGCTTCTTCAACTTCGACGGCGTCCGCGGCGCGGGCATCTTCAAGACGACCGATGGTGGCGCCACCTGGACCCAGCTGGCCGCGACAGCCACGGCCGACTTCTTCTACGTCAACGACATCGTCGTCAGCCCGCGCAACTCGTCGCGGATGTGGGCGGCCACGCGGACGGGCGTGTGGCGCAGCACCAATGCCGGCGCCACCTGGACGCGCGTCGTCGACGGGTCGACGGCCAATGGCTGCTTCGACCTGGTCACCCAGACCGACCGTGCCGTGGGCTACATCTTCGCGGCCTGCGGCAGCTTCAGCACCAGCACGCCCGCGGTCGGCATCTTCCGCGCCGTGGAGAACGGGTCCTCTCTGCCGTGGCAGCACGTGCTGACGCGCACGCAGGAGCCGGGCCTCGGCCGCATCTCCCTGGCGCTCGCGCCCTCCAACCAGAACATCGTCTACGCGCTGGCGGCGCAGACCGCGGCAGGGACCTACCAGGACGGCATGCTCGGCGTGTTCCGCTCCGACAACAGCGGTGCGCCCGGCTCGTTCGTCGCTCGCGTGCGCAACACCGATCCGAACAAGCTGAACACGCTGTTGCTGACCAACACCGTGTACGGCTTCCTGGCCGACTGCGGCTTTGGCGGGTCGAACCAGTTCTTCAACCAGGGCTGGTACGACAACGTCATCGCCGTGGACCCGACCAATCCGGACCGCGTGTGGGCCGGCGGCATCGACCTGTTCCGGTCCGACGATGGCGGGCGCAACTGGGGTCAGGCGTCGCATTGGTGGTTCAGGCCGGGCGTCGATCCCGAGTACGCCCACGCCGACCAGCACGTGATCGCGTTCCACCCGCAGTACGACGGCGTGGCCAACACCAAGCTCTACGTCGCCAACGACGGGGGCTTCTTCCGCACCGACAACCCGAACGCGGCCGTCGGCACGACGCTCGCGAGCGTCTGCGGCGCCCCGCCGGCCAACGCGGTGGCGTGGACCGAACTGAACAACAACTACGAAGTGACGCAGTTCTACCACGGCTCGGCCTATCCCGACGGCGACACCTACTTCGGTGGCACGCAGGACAACGGCACGCTGCGCGGCAGGCAGACGACAGGGCTGTCGTGGACGCGCCTGCTCGGCGGCGACGGCGGCTACACGGCCGTCGACCCGACGGACACGAACGTGCTGTTCGGCGAGTTCACCGGCCTGTCCATCCAGAAGTCGACCAACGGCGGGGCCAGCTTCTTCGATGCCGTCAACGGCATCGCCGGTGACCAGGGCTTCGCGTTCATCGCGCCGTTCACGATGAATGCCGCCAACGCCCAGCAGCTGTGGACCGGTGGCTGGTTCATCTGGCGCACCACCGATCAGGCCGGGGTGTGGACACGGGCCAGCAGCATCACGGCCGGTAACGGCAGCGTGTCGTCCGTCGCCGTGTCGCCCGTCAACCCCAACATGGTGGTGGTCGGGATGAGCGACGGCTACATCCACTACACCAACACGGCCCTGACCAACACCGGCACCACCAATTGGCCCTTCACGCGACCGCGCACGGTCTTCGTGACGTCGGTGGCCTTCGACCCCGTCGACGCCAACACGGTGTATGCCACTTTCTCCACGTTCAGCGGCGTCGCCGTCTACAAGAGCGTCAACGGCGGCGCGTCGTGGGCGCCCATCGTCGGCACCGGCGCCACGGCGCTGCCGGCCCTGCCGGTCCACACGATCGTGGTCGACCCGACCAACACCCAGCGGCTCTACGTCGGCACCGACGCCGGCGTGTTCACGTCGATCGACGGCGGCCTCAACTGGTACAAGGAAGTGACCGGCTTCGCCAACGTGGTGACCGAGTCGCTCGGCATCAACCCGACGGGCACGAAGCGTCTCTTCGCCTTCACGCACGGCCGCAGCGCCTGGCGCGTCGACCTGCAGCCCTGATCCCGGTCCTGCCGGGTCGCCTCACCAGCGACCGGCCTGACCAGCACGGCACTCATCGGCGGCAGTCGGCGTCCATCGCCGGCTGCCGCCGTTGTCGTTTCTGCCCGAACGTCGCAGCGGGTCGGATACCATCCCTGCCACCAGCCGCCATGTCCCTGCCCCCGACGACGATGCGCGTGTGCTTCGGCGCCCTGCTCCTGCTGCTGATGGCAGCAGCGGAGGTGTCGGCGCACGCGGGATCGGTGGCCTACTGGCGCGTCGTCTTTCGCGGTGCCGAGGCTCGCAGCCAGCTACTGATCGCGATCGACGACGTCGAGCGGATGGCGCCGGGCCTGCTGTCCGCTGTGCGCCCCGGAGCCCTCGACGTCCAGCGGCTCGGTTCCTTCGGCGAGACGCTGCTCGCGCATTTCACCATCGAGCAGGCTGGCGCACGCCTCCCGTCGCGGATCGTCACCGCCGCTGTCCTGGACTCCGGGCTGCTCGACGTGCAGGTCGTCCACCAGCTCGACACGGCGGCGACGGCGCCGGTCCTTCGCAGCGCGTTCCACGTGCTGACCGACGACAGCCACCGTGTCGTCGTCCGGGCCGAGCGCGCCGGCGCGGTGGTGGCGATGACGCTGCACGCCACGGCGCCGACCCACGTCGCACCCGGTGTCGGGGCGGCATCGTGGCATGAGGCGATCGCTCCGGACGGGTCGATGCGCGCGATGCTGCTGCTCGGCGTCGAGCACATCCTGACGGGCTACGACCACCTGGTGTTCCTCGCCTGCCTGCTGGTGCCCGGCGGGACGTGGCGGTCGCGCATCGCCATCGTGTCGGCCTTCACTGCGGCGCACAGCCTGACGCTCGTCCTCGCGGCGGCGCAGGTGGTGACGCCGCCAGCCAGGTTCGTCGAACTGGCGATCGCCGTCAGCATCGCCTACGTCGCCATCGAGAACCTGCTCGGCGATCGCGCGCGTTCGCGCTGGCCCACCGCGTTCGGCTTCGGGCTGATCCACGGTCTCGGCTTCGCGGGCGTCCTGCGAGCGCACGACCTGCCCGCCGCGCAGTGGTGGGCGGCCATCGCCGCCTTCAACGTCGGTGTGGAGATTGGACAACTCGCCGTGGTCGCCCTCGTGCTGCCACTCGTCATCGTCCTCGCCCGCACGCCGTGGCATCGTCGCGTCGTGCAGGGCACGTCGGCGGCGGTGATCGGCCTGGCGTGCCTGTGGTTCGTGGAGCGCCTGTCATGACTGTGCACTCAGCCTCGTCGTCATCCCTGCCGCGCCAGCGTCGATGGCGTGCGGCGCTCCTGCCGTTCGGCGCCGGTGTCGCGCTCGCCGCGCTGTACCTCTACACGGCGAGTGCGGCCACCGATGGCACCCTGCGCGTCACGGTGGTGGAGCAGGGACAGTCGAGGCCGATTCCGGTGCGCGTGCGCATCACCGATGCGGCCGGTGTTCCCATCAGCAAGCGCCCGCTTGGCGCGCTGGCGATGCCCGGCGAAGCGCTCGGCGTGCCGCGCGAGGCGCTCGCCATCATGTGGGGCCACGACGACAGCGCGCAGGGCTATGCGACGCAGCCCGACGGTGCCTTCTACGTCGACGGTACCTTCGAGGTGCCGCTGCCGCCAGGCACGTACCAGATTGCGGTATCCAAGGGGTACGAGTTCGTCCGCCAGCAGCATCGCGTGACGCTCGACGCCGGCCGGCAGGTTCGCGAGCGCTACGAGCTGCGGCGGTGGATCGACATGCCGTCGCGCGGCTGGTATTCCTCCGACGATCACATCCACCTGCGGCGGTCGCCACGCGAGAACCCGCTGGTGCAGCGCTGGCTGGCGGCCGAGGACATCCACGTCGGCAACCTGCTCCAGATGGCCGACTTCCACACCAGCTACTTCTGGCAGTACGCCTTCGGCCCTGACGGGCGGTACCAGGAGGGCGGTCGGCTGATTTCGTCTGGCCAGGAGGATCCACGGACACCCGAGATCGGTCACACCATCTCGCTCGGGCACGCGAAGGTGGTGCGCGTGCGGCCCGTGGACGCGTACTACGGCTACGACCGCACCTTCGACCGCGTCCACGAACTCGGCGGCGTGACCGGCTACGCCCATCAGGCGATGACCTTCCACGGCTATCGCGGCATGACCCTCGACGTCCTGCAGCGGAAGCTCGATTTCGTCGAGCTGATGCAGTTCTGCGCGCCCGCCGGCCCGCTCATCACGACGCACTACTACCACTTCCTCGATCTCGGCTTCCCGCTCACCGCGCTGGCCGGGTCCGACTTCCCCTGGTGCGGCCGCACCAAGGCGTTCGGCGCGGCGGAGGACGAAGGTCCGCGCATCGGCGACGCCCGCTTCTACACGTACGTCGACGGCCCGCTCACGTTCGACGGCTGGATCGGCGGCCTCAAGGCCGGACACACCTTCGCGACGACCGGACCGATGCTCGACCTGCGTGTGGACGAGGCACGGCCGGGCACGACGCTGGAGCGGCGAACCGGCGACACGCTGAAGGTGGTGGTCGAGGCGCGCGGGCATCGCACCGACGTGCCGTTGCGCGACCTCGAACTCGTGGTGCATGGAGAGGTGATCCGCGCGGTGACGGCCCGCGACGCGGGCCAGTCGACCGAGCGGCTCGCCTTGTCGTACGACCTGCCGATTGGCGGCCACGGGATCTGGATCGCGGCCCGGGCGCGCGGCGGTCCGACGCAGGCGGCACACACGACGCCCGTCTACGTGCGCGCCAACGGCACCGGCTTCGCCAATCCCGCCACTGCGCGTCGCTATCTGGATCTGTCGGAGGCGTACTTGCGCGAGATCGAGGCCGAGCTCGCCACGCCCGGGACGGCGGTCAACAACCAGCTGGTGCGCGCCCGCGACGGGATGACCCGCCGCATCGCCGACACGCGGGCGATCCTGGCGCAACTGGGCGCCACGCTGCCGTCTGTGCCAGGGCGATCAGCCTCGGCCCGTCGCGTCGCCTCGCCAGGAGACCAATCCCAGTGACGGGCCGTGTGGATGGTTGGGCTCGTCGAGGCCGATCTCCACGTGCGCGTGGCCGAAGTGGCGCAGCGCCTGCACGATGGCGTCGCGGGTCATCCAGCGGGGATGCGTCTCGCCGCTGCCGCAGAAGCCCGGACTGAAGCGGGCAGCCTGGTACCAGTGCGGGTGCAGCGTGTGCGCGAAGCCGTCGACGGTCCGCGTTTCCGGGGCACGGAAGCGCGCCGCCACCTCGGGCCGCTGTTCGACCAGGGCCCGGTCGTAGTAGTGCGTCCAGATGTAGAGGCTATCGCAGGCGCGGGCCAGTCGCGCCAGCAGTTCCACCGGCTGCGCCATGTGATACAGCACGCCGCTGGCCACGCCCACGTCGAAGCGCGCCTCGGGCGACGCGCGCAGGAACGCCATGAAGTCGCCGAGCAGGAAGCGCGCGTGGGTCATGCCCACCACCTCCTTCATGACGAGGCACTTCAGGTAGGCGCGCCGGTTGGCCTCGATAGCGGTGACGCTGGCCGCTCCGCGCTGCTCGAGCAGCCACGTGTGTCCACCCTCGAGCGGGCCCAGCTCCAGGACGTGCGCCCCGTCGAGGCTGCCGAGGCGATCCAGCGCCCAGACCAGGCGACTATCCTCGAACAGCGGAATCTGACCGGCCGTCCACTGGGAGAACGCGGGTGGCAGCCGCGACGCCCACTCCCCGGCATAGAGGTTCAGGGCGTGCTGCGGCGAGGGTGCGCCGGCCTCGTACTCGTCGGTGACGGGGCGCCGCCACAGCCGCGCGAGCTGGACCTTGGCGAATCCGCCGACGCGGTGAATCAGCGGATGCATGCGCCGGTCATTCTAGACCGTGCGCGGTGGGTCAGCGCGGCTGGACGGGCAGCAGCCGCCGCAGCATGAACTGCTGCGCGGCAGGCACCGCGCTCCAGTCCGTCTCGTCGTTCCTGACGAGCATCACGCCGTACTCGGAGCGGACGGCGTCGCAGATCAACTGGAGCCGTGCGGCGGGCGTCAGCTCGCGATGCAGCGGCGACACCAGCGCGCGCCGCGCCGGATCCCACTCCACGCCGGTGGCGGCCTTGTAGACGAAATCGAAGGATTTGCCCGTCTCCACCCAGAGGCGCTCGCTGTCGTCGATCGACACGCGGGTCACGGGGACGTCGGGCATCCAGCTGCGCGAAGTGCCAGAGGTCACGGCGATGTCTCGCGGCCACGCTGCCACACGTAGAGCCCCGTGCCGAACACGATCTCGATGGCTGCACCCGTGAGGGCCACGGTGGACGGCGCCCATGCCAGCATCACCCCCAGCACCGCCGCGCCACCGAGCAGCGCCCCGAGGCCCCAGTAGGCCATCGTCCCATACAGCGTGGCGAACGTCAGGTAGCGCCCGCCAATCACCATCAGCACGGCCGGGAAGAACCACGTCATCCGATACCGCGAGAGCACGTAGGCCGCCGGCAGGCTCATCAGCATCCAGATCGTGCCTTCCATGGCCAGCCGCCCGAGCGGATTGCCGGCCGTGTGCGTGCCTGGCGCGCCCAGGAGCTTGTCCACCACCGTCCCGATCGGAAAGATGAAGGAGGCCCCGAAGAAGAGCGTCCAGACGGCCGTCCGTTCGTCATGCAGGGCAGCGACCAGGCCGGCCGCCAGCCAGACGAACCCGGAGACCACCACGCCCGGGGCGCCCCAGATGTATCCGCGACGCATGTCCGCCTGCAGCTGCTGCAAGGTCATAGAAACACCAGAGTAGGTGATCTCCCTCGTTGTCGGCGCGCGGCCGCGGCATCACGCCATCGTGCCACGCGGCAGTCTGGTGCGCCCGATGACCGTCAGCAGCGCCGCGAGCGCCGTCATCGCCGTCGGCACCGGAAAGAAGTACAGGGCACTGAGCATCGCGAAGCCCGCGAGTGCGACGGCGGTGATCAGCAACAGGCGGTCGGTGGCACGTCCCCCTGGCGCCGTGGCGAGCACGAAGAGCTGCGCCGCGCAGACCAGCAGGAGCAGCGCCGTGCAGAGGTTGTTGCCGTCCAGGATCTGCATGTAGCTGCGGGCGGGTCCCACCGGCATCGGGACCATGGTGCTCTTCATGGTGGCGATCGCAGCGTGCATCGCGACCTGATCGACAGGCACCGCCATGAAGGTGCCGGCCAGGTGGGCCATCCCCGTGACGAGCGCGAGCACGGCGGCGATGCGAACGAGAAGGGATCGGCTCATGGGCGGACTCCGGGCAGAAGATCATCCAGTTCGGCCGCGACGCGCAGCCAGCAGGTCATCGACGGCTTCCGCGAGCGATACAACACCCGTCGCGCAGTCGTGTCGATGCTCGTTCACTCGATCGGCGACCCCGCCGCACGCCAGACCAGCCTCGTGCGCCGCTCCTCGAGATGGCGCCGCGCGGCGATGTCGGTGGTCAGCGAGATCGCGCGCGCGAACGCCTGGGCGGCCTCGTCGACGGCACCGGCGTCTGCCAGCAGGTGCGCGCGTGTCGCCCAGGCCGGCTGGAACCGCTGCACGGCATCCCCGGCAATCGCCTCGAGCGCCGCCAGACCCGCCTCGGGCCCCTCGACCCTGCCGACAGCCGCCGCGTGCGCGACGCGGGCGCCGAGTGTCGGCGCCACGAGGATCAGCGCGGCATGGAGCGTGCGCAGGGCCTGCCAGTCCGTGCGGCCGGAGTAGGCGCGGGCGCAGTGTACCGACTGTATGGCCGCCTCGATCTGGAAGCGTCCAGCACGCCCACAGGCATGCGCCCGGCGCAGGTACTGCTCGCCCTCCGCGATCAGGGCGGCGTCCCAGCGCGACGGCTCCTGCTCGTCGAGAGGGACGAACGTGCCGGCCACCTCCCGGGCATCGCGCCGTGCGAGCGAGAGCGAGATGAGCGCGGCCAGTCCCAGCACCTCGGGCTCGTCCGGCAGCAGGGTGGCGAGCAGGACGGCGAGGTCGTGCGACTCGTGGCCGATCGACCCACGCGGCTCGGCGCCGGCCACCAGGCCGAGGTCGATCGCGTACGCGCCGTAGATCGCCTCGAGCACGGAACGCAGGCGCTGCGGCATCTGCGCCCTCCCGGGGACGACAAACGGGATGCGCGCATCACGGATGCGGCGCTTGGCGCGCACGAGTCGCTGCGCGACGGTCGCGGCCGGCAGCGCGAAGGCGCGGGCGATCTGGCTGGCATCGAGGCCCATCACCGTCTGCAGCATCAGCGGCGTACGGACGGCCGGGTCGATCGCCGGATGTGCGCAGGCGAAGAGGAGCGCCAACCGCTGATCGGGAATGGCCGACGGGTCCTCGTCCGTCGGCAGGATCGAGGGTTCCGAGCCTGTCAGGACCTCGAGCGGCACCGACAACCGGTGTGCGGCCGAGCGACGGGCGTCGCGTCCCCGGTTGCGGGCCACGGTGACCAGCCACCCTTCCGGGTTGGCCGGGACGCCCGAGCGCGGCCACGTGATCAGGGCCTGTGCGAAGGCCTCGGCGAGGCAGTCCTCGGCGGCTTCGATGTCGCGATCACGCGCCGCCAGAATCGCGAGCAGCCGCCCGTAGGCGGTGCGTGCCACGGCCTCGGCACGCACCACCGCCGCCTCCGGTCGAGGCGCGACGTCGCCGCCTGGCTCGGTCACGTGGCGCTGACCCACGTGCCTTGCTCGAAGCGGACGGCGGACGGGCGGATCTCCACCGTCCCCCACTGGGCCGCCGGACATCGCTCGGCCCATGCCAGGGCCGCATCGAGGTCCGGGACGTCCACCATGAAGATGCCGGCAAAGGCCTCCCGGGTATCGGCGAACGGCCCGTCCTGCACCTGCAGCGCGCCCTGCCTGACCGACACGCTCGTGGCGCTCGCGACGGTCTGCAGCACTTCGGCCGAACGAAGGACACCAGCCTGGTCGAGGGCGGTGGCGTAGGCATGGAACGCGGCCATGCCGGCGCGAATCTCCTCCTCCGACAGCGTCGAGACGGTGGGTTGCGGGTAGTGGATGAGCAGGGCGTATCGCATGGTCGAGTCTTCCTCTTGCGGTCGAGGTGCACGGTCACGGGTGCGCTCGGCGAGCGGGCCCACCCGGGGGACACCTTCATGACGAAACACGCCGCCCGCGATCGACAGAGGCCGCGACGTCCTGCGCCACGGCCGCGATGGTGCCGAGCCACAGCCCGAACCCCAACCACGGGCCCGCGCCGTACCCGACGAGCGGCGCCGGCGTCAGGCCGGCCATCGCGCACGCGAACAGCACCGCGTAGTACGCCGCCACGGCCCCCTGCGCGGGGTCCAGCCGGCCCAGTCGCCACGTCAGCGTGCCGACGAACACCAGCGTGGCCAGCAGGACGCACACGCCGGCCAGCATCGAGTGCTGCCACGCGACCGCGACCACCAGTTCGACGTGGCCGACGGGCTGCAACGGATCGCCCTGGGCATGTGCCAGGACCACCGCGACGACGAACGGGACCATCGTCGCCACACGGCGCCACCACGGCGTGACGTCGAGCGCGAGGATCACCAGCGCGCCCGCCGAGAGCGCGAGCACCTGCGACAGGTCCGGCTGGGCCGCGAGTACCAACGCCACCGCCCAGAGGGCCGCCGCAGCACCGGTGTGCAACCGCGCGTCGCGGCGCATGCGCCACGCCACCAGCGACAGCAGCGCCGGGAGGCACACCGGCGCGACATACAGCGAGACGGGCCCGACGACGACCCAGCGCTCTGGACTCTGCGCCGAGCCGAGCAGTGGCAGCGCGCACAGCAGCAGCGTGGCACCGGCCGCCACCAACACGCCGCGGCGCGAGGGGCGGCGCGCGAGCACACCGCCGCCCGTGGCGAGCGCCAGCGCCATCACGATGGAGGCGCCCTGGACCAGCCACGTCCCTCGACCCACATCGGAGATCGAAAGGACGAACAGGCCCGCGACGAGTGCGGGTACGGCCCCGAGCAGCAGGGGCGCGGTCAACCCGCGAGATACAGGCCGTCGTCGGCCGGGCCGCGCCCCGCGCATGCATCCTCCCAGTCCCGCATCGCCTTCGGCACGCTGACATGTGCCCGCATCGCGCCCGTGGTCGCGTCGCCAGCGAAGAGCATGAAGGCGTTCACACGTGGCGCTGCCATCGGGCAAGCCCATACTCGGCTGTTCCCGCACCATGAGGCCCCGTCGCTGCACGGGCCGGCGATCCCACTCGAGGAGAGACGATGAGCAAGTACCTGGTGAAGGTCAAGTACAACGCGGACGGCGTCAGGGGCCTGCAGAAGGAAGGCGGGTCTGCGCGGGTGGCCGCCATCACGCCGGGCGCCTGATCCGCGCCGCCGAGCATCGCGCCAGGTTGGATGCATCGCTCTTCCATACCGGCGTGCCGCGCACGCCGCACGTCACGGCGACGGGAGACGGCAGCGCAAGCGCAGCAGGCTGCCCCCGCCACCGAAAGGCCCGGCCTCGCTCGAGAGGTAGAGGGTGTCGCCGCGCATGGCGACGCCCTCGCCCTGGGACTCGCGGACGTCATCGAGCGGGATGGTCAGGGAGGGCCGCATCTGGCCGGCGAGGATGTCGCTCGCACGGTGGAGGGACGCGACCCGCGCCGTACGCGCCACCACGGTGCGTCCGTCGGTGGAGGCCTCCGCGTCGGTGACACGTTCGAGCCCGAGGTCGCCGAGGCGGCGCACCGTGACCGCGCCGCCGCCGGCCGGCAGCGGGCCGGTCCGGTAGACGGTGCCTGTGCGGTCCTTCGTGACGACGAACGCCTCGTCGCCGAGAACGAAGAGGCCCTCGGCGTTGTGGGGGCCGTCCGGATAGGTGAGCGTGAACGTCTCGGGCGCGTCCGCGGTGCTGCTCCCGGGCGCGGGTTCGGGCAGGCGGTGCAGGAACACTTGTGGACGGCCCTGGCCGTTGTCGCCGATGTCGGCCACGTAGAGGCAGTCACCCGCGGGACACGGCCCGGCCGAGACGTCTTCCCAGTCACGCGTCGCCACGGGCACGCGCACACGGCCCACCTGCCGCCCGGTGTCGTCGATCGCGAACAGGTCCGTCTCGTGGCCCGAGTCGTTGTGCGTCCACAGCACCGGCTGCCGGCGCCCGATGGCGAGCCCGCTCGTCTCCGGCACATCGGGCAGCGAGGTCGGCCCACCCGCGATCACGCACGGCCCGGCGCTGGTCCGAGGCGCCCACATCCTCGCGGCGAACGCGACGAAGGCCGTCGCGCCCGTGAGCAGCGCCAGCACCGCAAGGCCTCGCCGACGCGCTGCGCGCCCCCTGATCTCCATGCCGCTGACGGTAGCACCGGCCGCGCGATGACCCTCCCGTCCGACTTCGCGCCATGCCAATGCCCTCGAAGCGGTGATGGAACTCGAACAGCCGCATGCCGATGCCGCAGTGAGCCCGACACATGTGTCGGGTGGCGGGGGAGGTGCAGGAGCGCCACCCGTCGGCGGCCGCCCAGCCCAACCGAGGACCTCGACGCGCGTCGTCGTCGAGACCGTACGCCCGCACGTCACGCCACGGTGACCCTAGCGCCGGTTCTCGTACCACTTCACGTTTGCCGTGGCCGTGCCGACGCAGACCACGTCGAGGCGCGCGTCGCCATTGAGGTCGGCGACGGCGCACCCCGCGGCGCCCATGCCGCCCTCGTCGAGGACCTGTCGCGTCCACTGGCCGTCGCGGCCGCTCGTCAGGCGATACAGGTAGACGCTGCGCTTCCCCTTCCGCTCGCCGACGAGCATCTCGTCCCGACCGTCGCCGTCGAAGTCGCCCGTGACCATCGTGTGGCCGTCCGTGATCGACTCGTCCACGACCGTTCGCGTCCAGGCGCCATCACGCCGCCGATAGACCACCGCCTTGCTGCCGTGCCACGGCTCGATCGTGCCGATCACGTCCTCGTCGCCAACACGACCCACGACGACTTCGCTCGCGCCGCTCTTCGGCCATGGGCCCGGATCGCCGTCGGCGATTGTCGTGCGCGTCCATCGGGCGTTCTCGAATCGTCGCGCGTGGATGCCAAGGAAGCCCGCCGTCAGGATCGACTCCCTGCCGTCGCCGTTCCAGGCGGCCGCCAGGATGCCGTGCACGACGCCCTGCTCGTCGTCGTCGATCACCTCGCGCGTCCACGCGCCGGGGCGGTACAGCACGAGCGGCACACGGCCCCGGTACTCGGGCGCGGTTGCGCCAGGGCCGATGAGTGGCGCGTTCACCAGCACCGTGTTTCCGGTCCCGTCGATGTCCGCGAACCGCAGGCGGTGCGACGTCGGCAGGCGGTCGATCTCTCGAGCCGACCACGGCGCGCGGGGATCGCCGGCGTGCGTCAGGATCGAGACGATGCCGGGACTCTGCGCGTACTCCATCGCAAACCCGTGTGCGAGCGCAATCTCGGGGATGCCATCGCGGTCCACATCGAAGGCCGCCACGTTGATCGCATCCCGGATGCCGGCCACCAGCACATGCGGCGTCCAGCTCGGGTTCTCATACCAGAGGAGCCGATCGCTGTCGCTGTCGACGACGATGACGTCCGGCTTCGAGTCGCGGTTGAGGTCGGCCACGAGGACCTGATAGCCCGCCGACAGGCTGGTCGCGATGGTGTGCGCGGTGAAGCGAGGCGCCGCGGGCTGGGCCGTCGCCATCACGGTGAGGGCGAGGGCCGCGGTGAAGGCGAGCAGGGTCGCAATCCGGTTGGTGGGCATTGGAGTGGGCGTGGTGGTGCGACGGTACAGCGGAGACCCGAAGGCTGGCCAGCACGTCCGTGCCGCGCGTCGCGCTCGCACTGGCGTCACACGAGGCGCAGGTCGGGGATGTCGCGAAAGTCCGCGGGATTGAGCGTCCAGATCGCCGCATCGGCGACGAGGGCGCAGGCGGCCACGGCGATGGCGATCTCGCGCCCGCGTGCCCGCGGCACCTTCTTGTACAAGCGCGAGGCCACCGTGGCTTCAGCGACACCGAAGGTCACGGCGGCCTCGCCTGGAAACAGCTCCTCCTGCGCAGCCAGTTCGACGCGTGTGCGAGGGCCGCGAAGCCACTCGTACAGGACGATCGTCGAGAGCATCAGCCGGTGGCCGTCCCGGGTCAGATCGACGAGCGCGTCGAGCGACCGCCGCGGCCCGGTCAGTGCATCCACGAGCGCCGAGGTGTCGACGTGGACGATCATGCGGCGCCATGACGGCGCCCGCCGGCGCGGCGCGCGGATCGGACGGACTCGATTTCCTGGTCCACCTCACTGGCCGGGCGGGTGGCTTTCGCCACGCGCAGACGCTCGAGGACTCCCAGCGCATGCAGGCGTTCCCGGTCGCTGAGTCGGCCTGCGCGCTCCGCGTACTCCGCGACCGCCTCGCGCACGACGTGGCTTTGAGCCTTGCCGAGGCGCGCGGCGGTCTGCCGGATGCGCGCCACCGTCGCCTCGTCCAGTGAATACGTCACGCGTACCATAACGTTGCAATAATACCATAACCATGTCGCACCGATGTGGGCGGCACCGCATGGCCGCCTGATGGCGCGAGGCGACCGCTCAGTCGCGAGCCGCGGCGAACATGGCCTCGATGTTTTCAGGCGGCACACCCGCCTGGATGTTGTGCACCGGCGCGAAGACGTAACCGCCACCGGGAGCGAACACCTCCACGTGGCGACGCACGTCCGCGGCCACGTCCTCGGGCGTGCCGTACGGCAGGGTCTTCTGGCAGTCGAGCGAGCCGCCCCAGAAGACCAGCTGGTGGCCGAACTGCGCCTTCAGCACCACCGGATCCATGTCCGCGGCGCTGGTCTGCACGGGGTTGAGGATGTCCACGCCCATCTCGATGAGCGTGGGGATCATCGGAAGGATCGCGCCGTCGGTGTGCAGCATCACCTTCATGGCGGTGTTGCGGTGGATCCACTCGATGCCGCGCTGGTAGTGAGGCATCATCAGCTCGCGGAACATGCGCACCGACAGGAACAGCGACTCCTGCGTGCCGAGGTCGTCGCAGATCTGCAGCACCTGCACGCGGTCGCCTGTCGCGTCGACGAAGCGCTGCAGGTTGATCAGCCAGGCATCGGTCAGCGTCTCGTAGAGCGCGTGCACGTAGTCGGGCTCGGTCGCGAGCGTGATCATCCACGCCTCGAAGTCGCCGGTGCCCAGTCCATAGAACAGCTCGTACGGCGGCCCGAGCGGCGCCACGATGGCCAGGTCGGTGTTCTCGAACAGGGCCCGCGACTGCGCCTCGTACGACGCCAGGTGGTCGGAGGCGAGCAGGGGTGCCTCGTACGACGCGAGATCGACGTGCGCGGCGCCCGGATACGTCTCGAGGCGATCGAAGTAGAACCCGTCCCTCGGCATCCTCGCGATGGGCTCGCCGCCGCGCAGGATCGCGAGGCTGCCGTCGGCCTCGACCACCGGCTCGAAATCTCCTGGCACGTCCACGTCCGTGCCGTCGAACATCCGCCACGCTTTCCAGCGTTCGTTGCGGATGCCGAACGCCACATCCGGCCGGTAGAGCCCCGCGACATCAGCGCCGACGCGCGCCTGCACGGACTGCTCGACCTCGGCCAGCATCTGGAACAGGTCGAAGACCCGCGTGCGCGTGTCGATGCCGAGCCTCTCCTTGAGCGCGTGGTACGCCGACGCCGCGATGCCCGACTGTCGGGTGCCCCCGAGGTCGATGGGCAGTCGGTCGGGCTGCCCGTGGCGCAACGCGCACAGAATCCGTTCGCGCGAGGTCACGATCCAATCTCCCGGGCGAGCGCGCGGATGAACTCCGGGGTCGTCCCGCAGCAGCCCCCGATGAAGCGCGCGCCCGCGTCCACCACTGCCCGTGACGCCGACGCGAACTGCGCTGGCGATGTGGCGTAGACCGCTTCGCCGTCCACCAGGGTCGGCACGCCCGCGTTGGCCTTGATCCAGACGGGGCGATCGGTGGCGTTGACCAAGCGACGACAGATGCCCACGTAGCCCTCGATGCCCTGGCCGCAGTTGGCGCCAATCACGTCGGCGCCGGCCGCCTCGAGCGCACGAGCGGCGTCCTCGGGCGTGGTGCCCATCATCGTGCGGTCCTGGTCGGCGCCCGAGTCGAACACCATGCAGGCCACCACCGGCAGGCCCGTCGCCTTCGCGGCGACCACCGCGATGCGGGCCTCGTCGAGGTCGGCCATGGTCTCGACCACCAGCGCGTCGGCGCCTGCTGCTGCCAGGGCCCGCGCCTGCTCGTCGAACGCCGTCATGAGCTCCTCCTCGGTTACCGTTCCGGCGAGTAGCAGACGACCGCTCGGCCCGATCGATGCGAACACCAGCGCGCGACCGCCAGTAGCCCGCCTGGAGATCTCGACGCCCGCGCGGTTGATCGCCTCCACGGAGTCGGTCACGCCATGGTCGGCGAGTGCCAGGCGGTTGGCCCGGAACGTGTTGGTCAGGACGATGCGGCTCCCGGCCTCGACGTACGCGCGCGGCACCTGCTCCACGAGATCGGGATGCGACAGGTTCCACGTGTCGGGGCACGTGCCCGGTGGCAGGCCACGCGCCTGCAGCTGGGTGCCCCACGCGCCGTCGGTGATCACGACGCCCGCCGCGCGCAGGCAGGGCGCGGTCTCCGACCTCGCCGTCAACGAGGAGAGCAGGGTGATGAGCGGCTGCGAGAGCGGAGACACAGGAGGCTCCTTGGTTCACCCGCGAGCGGAGCGGGCGTACGGCGTGAGCGCGTGCACGTGCTCACGCCGTCATTATCGGCCAGGTTGGACAGCAGGCACGGGCGGATCGCCTCGCCCGCGACGTCATGGCGCGCCTGAACGCCGAGGGCGTGCCGACCATCCTCCAGGTCGCTGTGCGCGAGTATCTAGGTCTCCCAACGGCTGACTTGTCTGAGGCAGAAAATGGGCGTCTTCTCTGAACGCTCCAGGATCGTCGCCTTCATCCGCTTCTCAGAAGCGGTCCGGTTCGTGCAAAAGAAGAAACGATCCACAACTGTTTCTCGTCGAGACGACCGCTTGCGCTTCTCCAATCGTGCGTCGAAGCGCAAATGGATCGTCAGAGAGCTTGGCGTGAAGGGCACTATTCTCGTGGCCTCGATTCTTTCCCTGGGAATGCCCGCTGAGGCCGTGCCGATTTACGGCACGATTGAATTCAGCGAGTGGCCGCGGAAGCATCATCGTCGCGCCGGCGCAGCCGGGTTCGAACGAGACAAGAATCGACTTCGCGCCGCGGTACGCCCACGCCTACATCGAAGGCGAAGGTGCCGATCGGTCCACCTGGATTGTGCTGACCGCAAAGGAGCCGCCGCTCAAGGCCTGGCTGAGCAGCGAAAATCGCGCTGCCGCCCGGCAGCAGTGGTGCAAAAGGGAGAAGGCGGCGTTCGTCGCCGTCAAGATCGACGCACAGCAGGAGATTGATCTCCATTTCCTGTGTCCCCCGGGCGCCGCCATGTCGAACACTGAAATGGTGAGTACGACCAACGGCTCGAAGAGCGTCGATGTCCAGTTCACTCAGAACGACGCCACACGTCTCAAGGGTCGGCTCCGCGTGTCGGCCGCGGATGGGTAGGTCGTGCCATCATGTCGCCACGTGTCTGCTTGCGGGAAGCCAACCACCACTCACGCAACGGGAGGAAGTCACGATGCCAACGGCGATCATCTTTCACGAAGTCGAGGACGGCGCGGTCTGGGCCAGCGCCTGGAAGAAGGGCTCAGGAAGCCGACACGAGATGTTCGGCAAGCTGGGAATCACATGCCGTACCTTCATCGACCCCGAGAACCCGGATGTGACCGGCGTGATGGCGGACATTCCCGACATGGCGAAGTTTCACGAACTGCTTCAGTCCGACGAGGGCCAGAACGCGATGCGAGAGGACGGTCTGAAGGTCGAGACGATGCGAATGTTGGTCGAGTTCACGCCGTAGCCGTGCCAAGGGGGGGAGGACGGGGCAGGGTCTGACGGTGACTCCATACCCCCGATGACGGAGTGTCGTCGAATCCCTCCCGCACGGTGAGGCGGGCCTGTTCGCGCAACTGTGGTGCGCGCCTTGGCCCCGTGGCTGCTGTGCCGAACGGGCCGAAGCCGACATCACGCGCAAGGCGCCGCCATGTGAGGGCGTTGGCTCCGCCGTTCAGAAGCGGGTCGACTGTGCGTACCTGGTGAGCGCCTGCACGTTCTCCGGCGGCGTGCCTCGCGGCACCTCGCACCCGGCGCCCACGATGTAGCGGTCGCCCGCCGCAGCATGACACGCGGCGATCGCGGCGGTGACCGACTCGGGCGTGCCGTCGCGCAGCACACGCACAGGGTCGATGTTGCCGAGCAGCACCTGGCGCGGTCCCATCGCCTGCCGCGCCTCGTCCAGCGGCGCGGGGTAGTCGAGATCGACGATGTCGGCGCCCAGCGTGCCCATGGACGTCAGCAGCGGCCGCGTGTTGCCGCAGATGTGCAGGCGGACACGCGCGCCCATCTCGTGCACGCCATCGACCAGTCGCTTCTCATACGGCAGGACGAACGCGTCGTACAGGTGCGGGCCCACCAGCGACGCGGCGGCATCCCCGATGCCGATCAGGTCCGCACCCGCCTCGATCTGCGCACGGGCAAAGCGCAGTTCCATGTCGATGACCCACGCGAACAGCTCGTGCACGAACCCGGGGTCGTCGTAGAAGTCGAGCATCAGGGTGTTGATGCCGCGCAGGTCCGCGCCCTGCGCGCACGGCCCCTCGATCCATCCCTCGACCAGACGTTCTGCGCCCGCGCGCTCACGCAGGAGCGCCGCCGCTTGCACGCGATCGGTCATGCGTCCGCCGGCCTGCGGGTCCGGCCGCGCGAGCCGGCGCAGCCGGCTCTTGTCGGCGAGCAGCGCGTCCACTTCGTCCAGCGCGGGCGGCTGGTCATCGAACCACACGACCTTCGCGCCGCAGTCGGCCGCCTCTCGCGCCGGGTCGGAGATGCACGAGACGTAGTCGAAGTCGTACTGCGCCGCCGTGCGGCACTGGGCGTCGGCCAGCACCCGGTGATCGAGCGCATAACGACCGTACGGAACACCCGCCGTGTCGGCCGCGAACATCATCGTGATCGGCATCAGCGGGAGGTGGTCGATCGGCTGACCATCGAGCAGCGCCAGGACCCGCTCGCGACCGTTCATGACGGCGAACCCTGCAGCCCCAGCAACTGGCGGGCGAGGTCGACGGCGCTCGCCGCGTCGGGCGCATAGCCGTCCGCGCCGATCTCCCGGGCGTACTGCAGCGTGACGGGCGCGCCTCCGATGACGATCCTCGGGGCCGCGACCCCGGCCTGCCGCAGTGTCTCGACGGTGCGGCGAATCGCCGGCATGGTGGTCGTGAGCAGCGCCGACAGGCCGACCAGGTGGGGCTCGTGCTGTCGCGCGGCATCGAGGAACCTCTGTGGCGAGACGTTGGCCCCGAGGTCGATCACCTCGATGTTCGCGCTGCGCCACATCATGGCGACGAGGTTCTTGCCGATGTCGTGCAGGTCTCCCTCGACGGTGCCGATGATCGCCCTGGCGACGGGCCGGATGCCGGCCTGCACCAGCAGCGGCTCGAGCAGCGCAATCGATTCCTTCATCGCGCGCGCCGCGATCAGCATCTCCGGCACGAAGACCTCGTGCGCCTGGAACCGCCTGCCGACCACACCCATGGCGCCCACCATGGCGTCGAGGATCTCTTGCGGCGCCTGCCCGGCGTCGATGGCCGCCTGGGTCAGCGACCGGGCGGAGTCGCGGTCGCCTCGTTCGACGGCCGCACCAAGTTGCGCAAGATCGATCATGGGAGGATTCTAGACCCCGAGCGTTGCCATGGATCCGATTGTCCGGGTTGCCGTCGTGCTCTGCCGCGTCCTCGAGGACGAGATCGCGCATCTTGCGCACGACGCGCCACAGGTGGTGCACCTCGAACACCTTCCCCAGGGGCTGCATGACGATCCACCACGCCTGCGCGTCGAGGTGCAGGCAGCCATCGACAGGGTCGAGGCCAACACGCCGGCCGACGTGATCGTGCTCGGCTACGGCCTGTGCAGCCGCGGCACCGAGGGGCTCCGGACGTCACGCTGCCGGCTCGTGATGCCCCGCGCCCACGACTGCATCACGCTGCTGCTGGGATCGAAGCAACGCTACGCGCAGTACGTCTCGGAGCATCCGGGCACCTACTGGTACTCACCCGGCTGGAACCGCCATCATCTGCCGCCGGGCCCTGAACGCCACGCACGGCTCCTGGCCGACTATCGCGCGCGGTTCGGCGACGACAACGCGCAGTACCTGATGGAGACCGAGCAGCACTGGTTCCACACCTACGATCGGGCGACGTGGGTCGATCTGGGCCTCACGGCTACGGACGGAGACGTCGCGTACAGCTGCCGCTGCGCCAACTGGCTCGGCTGGCACTTCGACCAGCAGAAGGGGAGCCCCGATTTGCTGCGCGCCCTTGTCACCGGGCCGTGGGATGCGGAACGGTTCCTCGTGCTCGAGCCCGGCCAGGTGGCCCGCATGACCGACGATGCGCGCATCGTCGAAGCCGAGACACCTGAGGCGACGCGCACGCCATGACGGGTGACATGGTGTTGCGCGTGCGCACGCACGCGGGAGAGCAGACGTTCCGGCTCGCGCCTGATGCCGCCGGACGCACGGTCGCCGACGTGCTCCGCCGCGCCGGCGTGCCACTCAACACGCGCTGCGGCGAACGCGGGTTGTGCCAGGGCTGCGACGTCGCGTTGATTGCCGGCCATCTGTCGAGCGATGCTGGACCCCTGCAGGATTGGGCCGACGCGACGCGACACCTGCTGCAGGGCTGTCTGCACCGGCTCGTGGCCGGCACCGACGTCACGATCGAGATCCCCGCAAGGTCGCTGCTGACGCACGCGCCGCAGGTCGTGACGTCGTTTCGACTCGACGTGCCCTGGGCGAGCCAGCCGGTGTGGCAGCGCACCGCGGCCGATTGCGCCTGGAGCTACCGGGGCGAGGACTGGACCCGTGACGCCCTCGTCGCCGTGCCGGCGCTTGGCGCGGCCATCGACGTCGGGACCACGACCGTCGCCGTCGTGATCGCGAACATCGAGACGGGCGAGGTGCTCGGCCAGGCCTCGGCCCTCAACGCCCAGGCGCGACTCGGTGACAACGTCCTCACCCGCATCAATCTCTGCATGACCGGCGCGGAGCACGTTGGCCACCTGCAGCGCCTCCTCGTCGAGGAGACCCTGGCGCCACTGCTTGCCGAGGCACTCGCGTCGGCCGGGCAGGGGGCCGGGCACCTGGCAGCGATCGCGGTGGCAGGCAATACCACCATGCTGCACCTGCTGGCCGGGGTCGACCCCGGCCCGATCGGCGTGGCGCCCTTCGACGCGGCGTTTCTCGAGTACCGTCGCCTGTCGGCCTCCGACATCGGACTGTCCGCGGTCAGCCTGCCGTCAATGGTCGGCGCCCTGCGCGCCGACCTGCCCCTGCACCTGTTGCCCGGGGCTGCGGCCTACGTCGGCGCAGACGTGGTGGCCGGCACGCTGACCACGGGCGTGGCCTATCGCCAGGCGCCATGCCTGCTTCTGGATCTCGGGACTAACGGCGAGATCGTTCTCCAGCACGAGGGCCGTCTGTGGGGCTGCTCGACGGCGGCGGGTCCCGCGTTCGAGGGCGCGGGACTCGTGTGCGGCGTGCGCGCCGGCGATGGCGCCGTGTCGCACCTGTGGTTCGACGAGGACCCGCGGCGCATGCGCACCGAAGTCATTGGCCACGGCAGGCCGCTCGGCCTGTGCGGCACGGCGTACCTCGACTTCGTGGCACGCGGGCGCCGGGCCGGTGTGCTGAGCCCGACGGGGCGCATCCTTGTCGATCCCGGTCGCCACGATACCTGGCGCGATCCGTTCCACGGACGCGTCATCCTGGTCGCAGAGGGGGCAGGGCGGCGTCCGCTCTTCGTGAGCGAGGCCGACGTGGCGACGATCCTGCAGGCCAAGGCCGCCATCGCCGCCGGCATCACCTGCCTCCTCCGCAAGGCCGGTCTGTCGGCAGGCGATGTCGCGGTCCTGGTCGCGGGCGGGTTCGGGTTCCACATGCACCCCGACAGCCTGATCGGCTGCGGGCTGCTTCCGGGCTTCGAGGTCGACCAGATCGCGCTGGTCGGCAACTCGTCGCTCGCAGGCGCCTACGCGTCGCTGCTCGACAGCAGCTTTCTCGACGAACTGCGCCGCCTGGCCACGCGTATCGAGATCGTCGAACTCAACCTCGAACCCGACTTCGAGTCGATCTACATCGACGAGCTGGTGGCGCCTTGACGGGCGCGGCTACCGCACGGGTCGCGTAGCCGGCATGTCGTCGTCGTCGTCTCCGGTGTCGGGCATGCGTGACACCGGCCGATGCTCCACGAGGGCCATCTCGGCGTCGAGTGGCGGGGCGTGCAGGCGCATCGAGAAGTACAGCGCCAGCGCGAGCACCAGCAGCACCGTGACGAGGAACACGAGCAGGAGGTGCCAGCCAAGGGACCGGACGGGCCCGATCAACTCGGACTCTGCCTGCGAGACCGCGACGAGCCACGCCAGGTTGGGGAAGCTCCGACTCAACTGGCTCCGCGCGACGCCCACCACGTACGGAGCGCCGCCGGCACCGACGGCGCTGAAGTGCATCCCGTCCTCCCGCACCCCGCCGATCGCTGACAGCCTGGTCAACCCGTCGGCGAGCTCCTGCGCGGCGAAGAACTTCGCCGCGGGGTCGTTCGAGGCGCGGCTGAACACCACCGATCCGTTCTCGCGCACCAGCGTCGCCATGCCCGTATCGCCGAGCTGCAAGCCGGCCACCGGCGCGAGGAGTTCGCGCGCGTCGAACACGACGCGCACCACGCCCACCAACTGGTTGCTGGCCGTGTCGGTCACGGGCGCCGACACCTGCATCACCGAGACGCCCTCGGTGGCGTCCCAGCGCAGCTGCGTCACGAACACACGCCCGACGACCCCGTCGTCGACGGTCGCCTTCCACCAGTCCTCGCCCGACGCATCGCGCGACGCCGAGGCGCGCGAGGCCGCCACGAGTTGTCCGCTCCGGTTGGTGACGATGACCTCGCGATAGACCTGGTCGTGTGCCACCAGATCGGCGAGATAGCGCGAGGCACTGTTGGTGGCGAGCCGGGCCGCGTCAGCCGCCGGGGCCGCCTGCACGGCCTCGCGGATGTCGCGTGTGCGCCCGAGCATCGACACGTCGAGCACCTTGCGATAGACGTAGGCATCGAGGCCGGCCGCGGTCTGCTCCGCGACGTTGGCGAGGTGCGATCCGAAGCTATCCCGGAGCGTACCTTGGGCGATGAGGAGGACCAACAGCACGCCAGCGGCCAGAGCCGGCAGGCTGACGAGCAGGAAGACCGACAAGACGGTCGAGTTGATCCGGGGAAAATGGGTACGCATGGGACGACCCCCTTTCCGGTGCGGCCAGGCCGCATCTGCAAATGTCAGTCCCCACCATGCGTCCGTCTGGCTCAGGTGTCAAGGACCATCATTGCCGGCCGAAGTACTTCTTCACGATCCAGGCGGGCTGCCACTGGTCGGTCTCGCGGGGCATGCCGGTCAGGTCGATCGGCGGCGGCTGTCGATTCGTGGTCGGAACGGGCACGGTGTCGCCGAGCCGCGACTGCCACGTCCGCATCAGCGTCTGCAGGCGCGCCACCTCGCCGGCGTGCTCCGGCCGCTCCAAGAGATTGGTGATCTCGTGCGGGTCCGCGCGCAGGTCGAACAGCTGCAGGTGGCCGAGGGAGGGGTAGGCGATCAGTTTCCATCGGTCGTCGCGCACCGCCCGCTGCGTCTTCATGTAGACGGTGAACAGCGAGTCGCGCGTGCGGTCGGCGCGGCCCTCCAGCACCGGTCGCAGCGACGTGCCATCGAGCCCAGCGGGCGCCGGCACGCCGGCGAGATCGGCAAGGGTCGGAAACAGGTCGTGCAGGTACGAGAAGGCGTGCGTGGCGCGCCCCGCTGGCACGCCGGGGCCGGCGATGATCAGCGGCACGTGCGTGCTGTGCTCGAAGACGCTCTGCTTGCCGAGCAGGCCGTGGCTGCCGATGGCCAGCCCGTTGTCGGCCGCGAAGACGACGATGGTGTCCTTCGCATGGCCAGACGCCGCGAGGGTATCGAGCACACGCCGGATCTGGCCGTCCATGTGGGTGACCATGCCGTAGTACTCGGCGATCTGATCCCGCACCATCGCCTCGGTGCGCGGCCAGGCGCCCAGGTTCTCGTCGCGCCCGCCCTTCATCGCGCCGTTGTCGAACGGCAACTGCGGCAGGAAGTTGGGCGGCAGCGGCGGCAGCCGGTCGTAGTAGGCCTGCCGGAACTCGGGCGGCGGCTGCCGCGGGTCGTGCGGCGCGGTGAAGGCGACATAGGCGAAGAAGGGGGCCGCCCCCGTGTGCGCCTTCAGGAAGTCGATGGCCGAGTTCGCGAACAGCTCGCTCGAGAACGTCGTCTCGATGCGGCGCGGCGTCAGCGTGCCATCGGGGCCGAGGTCCTTCACGGGCACCTTCGTGTGGTCCGACATGCCGCCGAACATGATCGTGCGTCCGCGCTGGAAGGCACGCAGCCACGACGCCTCGCCGTTGTGCCACTTGCCGGTCCCGAACGTCACGTATCCCTGCGCTCCGAGCACCTCCGGCAGCAGCGGGGCGTTGGCCAGCGTCGACGTGTCGACGTGGAACAGCGTGCGGCCGCTCATCAGCATGGCGCGGCTGGCCACGCACACCGCGCCGCTGTCGCCGCCGAAGACGTAGGCGTTGCGGAAGCTGACACCGCGCTTCGCCAGGTCGTCGAGCGTGGGCGTGCGGATGTGGGGGTTGCCGTGCGCGGCAATCGTGTCCGCGCGCATGTCGTCGGCAAACAGGAAGAGGATGTTCGGGCGCCGCGCCGGCTGCGCCGAGGACATCGGGCGGCTGACGGCGGCCACTCCCAGTCCCGTCAGTGTCAGCGCGAGTACCAGGCCGGTGGCCCATCGCATCGGCGGGGTCATGCGCCGCAGTCTACCCGACGCGAGTGGGCAGGTGACGCGCGTCCTGGCGTCTCTCCCGGCGATTCAGGACGGAACGTCGCACCTGGGGTCGGGTAGGGCTGTCCCAGCCGGCCGTCACCTGAGGGCGGCAAGGAAGGGGCGGACATGACGCGTGGAAAGAAGACGACCGGGCGAGAGTACCTGCGCATCGGCGTCGGGATATCCGACGACCAGCAAGAGGAAGGGACGCTCGTTGGCCGGGCGGCCGAGGATATCGTTGAGAAACCCCATCGGGCTCGGGGTGTGCGTGAGGGTGGCCAGGCCTGCGTGATGCAACGCGGTGATCAGCACGCCGGTCGCAATCCCGACCGCCGCTCGGCGCGGTTCCCGTGGCGCGCACACAGTCCTCGATCACCCCGCGGTCGACGCCACGCTCGGAGAAGTGGCGCACGGACCGTCGTCGCCGCACGTCGGCGAGAAACGCCGCAGCACGCTGCCGCATCTGCTCGGGCGGGTACTGATCCAGGTCGACAGCGGCGCGGAGGTCGGCGTGGTCATGCGTCAACTCGCGTCAGCGGGCGTCGTACTCGAACTCTGCGGCGCAGCCGCCCCAGACCACGATCTGCGAGTTGCTCCACATCCAGTTGCGGTAGGCCTCGCAGCGCTCCCGGCCGAACTCGCGGATGATGCGGACATTGCCGCGGATGCTGGCGCGGCACTCCTGGCGCGCCAGGCCACGGCCGCCGCAGCGCAGCGACTCGGTCGGCTCGGTGGCAATCTCCCCCGACGGCGTCCACGACCCGCGCGCGACCTCGAAACGGGCCGAGACGATGCGTCCGCCGCGCGGGTCGAAGGCGCAGGTGAAGGTGACCGGAGTCGGCTGGACGTGCCTCGGATCGAGACGGAACTCCCCGCGCCCCGACACATCGAGGTAGCCACCGCGCGCCGTGACGTCGGCCAGTTCCGGCAGTTCGATCTCGACGCGCGCCAGGCGCCGGTAGCCGCGCGACTGCGCGTCGAGCAGGACCTGCTCGCCAATCGCCATGCGGCACTCCTCGACCGCGGCCTGGCGCTCGGGCGGCAGCGCCCCGGCGGGCGACGCCGTCTCCAGCCCGTGGATCTCTCGCGTGACGCGCTGCCGCTTCGTGTCGTAGCGACACTGGAAGACGAGGATCTGCCAGTCGAACCCTTTGGCGTACGTCGCCCGCCCCCGGCCCTGGATGTCCACGGTGTCGCCCCGACGAACGAACTCGGCGTCGGCCGGGGCGATCTCCACGGTCGCGACCGGGGCGCTGACCCCGCGTCTGCGCACGTCCTCTTCGAGCCCCTCCTCGATCCGATCGATACACGCGGCCAGCAGGCGGCCGTCCTTGACGAGATCCCAGGGCGCCCGCGCCACATCGTCGCCATTGGCGTCGATGGCGGCGTAGGTCACCGCGCGGACGACGCTGGTCGCGCGATCGATCCGGCATTCGTACCTGACGGGGAAGGGCGGCACATCGGTCGTCGGGCGATAGTCCTCGACGCCGGTCAGGATCGCGTCGGCCCCCTCGTCGCGTCGACTGGCTTTCGAGGCCGTGAACTCCACGGCGATGGCGCCGGGGTTCAGACCCGCCGCTGTCGCCTCGTCGAACGCCCGTTTCCACAGCGCGCCGCGACATTCGAGCGCCAGCGCGTGGGTGTCGGGTTCGTCCTGCGGCTGGGAGGCGGGGGCGGGCAGCGACGTGCCGGCGAGCAGCGCGAGCGCGGCGCAGGCGACCAGGACGAGCCGGGCACAGGTCGTGAGCATGGGGTATGGCCCCAATTGTATCCATCACACCTGCACAC